>NZ_JBLROB010000013.1:0-137889 GCF_047921475.1 Micromonospora sp. SL4-19 | reverse complement strand
AATAACGTGCACGGGCCGACGATCCCTGGCAGCCGATGGCAGCCGTCGGTGCCCCGCATCCGCGTTCACACCGAAGAGGTCACTGGTTCGGTCCCAGTATCGCCCACGCAGGTCAAAGGCCATCTCCCGGCTTCGGGAGGTGGCCTTTCTGCTTCCGCACAACAGCGAAGTACAGCAACGGTCAGCGGCCGGGTGACGACCAGGCGAGGGGATGTCCGCCTGTGCTGCTAGCTTGCCGGCCGTGAATGATCAGTTGACGTGGATCGACCGGATCATCGACGTGACCGGATGGCGCCACGAGCCTGAGGACGGTGCCGGCTGGGAGCAGGTGGAGGCGGAGCTCGGTGTCGCCCTGCCATCGGACTTCAAGGAGCTGTGCCGGCGGTTCGTGCCGGGGGCGTTCTACGCGTACCTGGACCTTCTACGGCCGACCGACGATCACGCGCAGCCGCTGCTTCGGACGTGGGCCTCTTGCCGGCAGTGGGCAGGCGAGCATGACTCCGCGCGGTTGTGGGCCCCCTACGAGATGTACGGGCCTGACAAGGGGTCGGGGCTGATCCAATGGGGCAGCGATCAGACTGAAGGGGAGTACTACTGGCTGGCGGACCGCTCTGTGGAGCCTGACCGGTGGCCTGTGGTCGCGCGGTGGGTCGAGCCATGGCATCAGCCCGACATGTCGACGGCCGAGTTCGTTTACCGGGTGATCGCGGATCCGGAGTTCAAGCCGTTCACGGTGGCCGACCCACCGCGGCGACCCTTCTACCTGCCGCATTGGGGGCCGTTCCCGATGAGCGCTGACGACTGGGATGCTCTCACCGACCCGAACCGCAAGGGCTGAATTATGCCCTCGGAGGGGCTGCCGTTCATGCAGAACAGTCAGCGGCCGAGGGAGTCGCCGAGGCGCTTGAGGGCATCCCGCGTCGCCTTCGACGAGACCTGGGTGTAGATCTCCGTCGTCACGGAGAAGCGGGCGTGCCGGAGCACCTGCATGGCGACTCTCGGATGGACGTCCAGGTCGGCCAGGAGAGTGGCGCAGGTGGGCCTGGCGTCGTGGACGGTGATCGGGCGGACCCCTGCTCTGTCGCAGCGCGCGAAGGCATGCCGGTCGTCCAGGAGCCGGCTCCGCAGCCGCTCGGGGTCAGGTCAACCGCTCGCCTGGGAGGGGGAGGGGTGGCCGTCGGTGGCCAGCTCCGACCCCGGGGAGCCGGGTTCGTGCCGGGCGAGGTGGGGTCAAACGCGCCACTGTGGCGGTGCCCGCCGGGGACGCGGTCCGTGACACGAGAGCCGACTCAGTCTGTTCCGGCAGCGTCCGAACCTGCGTCAAGGCCCGCTTGACGTGGCGGGCCGGGTGTTGGGCGTTGCCCAGTGACTGCCTCGGCGAGACCTAACCAGCGCGGAGCGCGGAAGTGCCGAGTGTCCTGAAAGATAAAGGTGTACGGGCGGCCGCCGTCGGAGAGTTGGAAGCGCAGGCCGTGCTCCGTCATCTCAAAGCCCTGAACATCGCGAGCGGCGAAGCAGTGACGCCCTACGGGGTTGCGTACCTCAACCTGTCCCGCTTCGAGCGTGACCCGTGGGTGGAAGGCCAGGCGCCAGACCAGCACGAGGAGTACGGCCAAGAAGATGTATCCGTCACGGACCTCCTCGGGTGGCATTTCGCCGCGTCCGACTCGCCGGATGACGTCGGCCTGTTGAGCGGCCACCGCCAAGAAACACAGAAAGCCGGCTAATCGGATCCAGGCTCGTACCCGCCATACTCTTCGGCCAGCCCGCTGCATGGTCCGATGTTAGTGGCGGGATCAATGTGGGGCTCGACCGCCGGACGGCAGAGCGTCGGCGTCGGACAGCCAGGGGCGTGCCCGATCCGTGCCCGATGCAGCGGTCAAGGGGGCAGCGTTGGCGCTGCTCTCCTGGCAAGTTAGGCGCTCCCTGCCTGCAGCGCCTGGTCAACCGCTACGCGTCGTGTGGATCTATCCGATTCCAAGCTGACAGTTCAAGTTGATCAGGTCACGCTCGTCGCTCTAGTTGGTTGGGCCGGACCCGGAATTGGGTGGTTCCGTCCTCAGCTTCCACGTGGTCCGGCACTGTGCTCACGACGAGGATCTGATCCTCCTGCTGACCGACGACATTGCACCTTACGAACGCCGGCCGGGGGAGAGAAGCGCCAGGAGGGACGCCGTCATCGAAGAAGATTTGGCCGTACACACCGAAGATCTCGCCGATGGCTCCCACATCTACGAAGCCGCGCCGGTCACCCCCAAACCCACCACTCGGCGGGACGTCACCCAAGACGGTCAGGTCGTCCGGCCACGGTGCGAGTTGGGAGAGGGGCGGTTCGAAGGTGTCGGGGCCGAGGTCGATCGGACGCCAGTGCGGTTCCCGGTCATAGTCGTTCGGGTCGGCAAGCTCAACCCCCAGCGGCAATTCGGTGTGTGCCGAGGCTCCTGCTTCCCGCCGCCAGACTCTCTGGTTCAGGACCCGGGTCGATCTACGGTAGCCTCGCGGCATGGGTTCAGCCTGGTCGATGATCAAGCGGCTTGGTTTGTTGTGGGTCGTTGCAGTGCCGTTCCTTGTGCTGTTTGCGCACGGACTACGTGCCGAGTACCTGCCGATCGAGGCGCTCACCGCCGGCGTGTGGGCGGCGCTCGTCGGCATGGGCGTATTCCTGGCGAGCCGGCTCGCGAGGTGGGGGCACGCCAAGGGTGCCGTCGTGCTGCTGTGCGTCGCGGCCCTGGTGGCCTGCGATGTGGCGGTCGTCGTCGATAGTGCGTTGATCTACGACTGGGCCGGTTACTGGACGCTCAACGATGGTGTTGGTCTGCCGTATCCATATGCGGCGCTGTGGTATCCGGCCTCGCTGCTGCCGTCGTCGTTGGATGTCTTTGGCGTCGATCAGGCGACTATCACCGCGGGCGATTTCGAGTGGCAGTCGGAGCACATCGCTCCTGTGGCCGTGGTGTTGACTATCGCGTCAGCCGTATTCATCGCTTCCGCGGTGAGGGCGCTGTTCGGAGGCTGGCAGGCCAGCCCGGAGCTTCGGCCGGGACGGGCCGATTCATAACTCTGTCGACGGCTGTAGTCACCCGCTGGCCACCTATGGGTTCCGGTAGCCCCGCGGCCTGGCAGCGGCGGCGAGCCCGCCAGCAGAGTCCCAGGAGGCCACAAAAACCGGCCAAGATCGACGATGAGCAGCAGTCGGCACCGCGGAATTGGCTGAGCGGTCAAGCGGGCAGCCAAACCGGCGAGCAGCAGCGGACGATCGCGGACGCGGGCATCAACGTGAGCAGAAGGACCAGGCGGCGGACCAGCGCTGTGGCACCGACTCGTCATGCGTAGGTCGCCGGCGGGAGTGGTCAGTCTGCCGTCTCCGAAGCCGGCGGCTGTCGGTCGGTCCCAGCGGCGGTACATCAGTACATTCCCCACCACGGCGAGAACGAGGAGGCCGATGGGCAGGGCGAACCCCAAGAGGTCATGTGCGCCTGCGCGGCGTGCCACGGTGGGGTCCCACGGTAGGTACTCGATGCGCAACTCATCGTTGAGTTCGGCTTTGCGGCCGAACCGGGGCTGCTGGACCGACGCCTTAACCTGCCGGCCGTCGGCCAGATAGCTGACCACCGCATCGCCCGGCCCTCTCCCGCCGGAGTGCAACTCGATCACGCGCCCAACCGTCTGCTGGTGATGGCGGTCGAGCGCGATCTCGTCGCGGATCACGAAGCCCAGAGCGACGCACATCGCGACCCCGGCCAGCGCAACGACCGCGATCAGGACGTACATGTCGAGGTTGCGCCGCCACCTGGGCGGTGGCGGTGGTGCTGGCAGCGGTGACGGTGGTACCGGCAGGCCGGACGGTCCTGCGGTCAGCCAGCCTCGGGGAAGCGACGGCCTCGACTTCTTCCTGGTTCTCTTGACCACTCGCTCATGATCCACTCCGGTCGCAAGTGGCCGAGGCTGCGGCATTGAGGATGCGGCGAAAGCCTCGACGGCGGCTGTAGCGGCCGACAGCGATGCCGACGGTAACCGCGCCGGACGGAAGCACGCCGAGGAGCACTGGCATGGACGATGCACAGAGCTTGTAAGCGAGACGTCGAAGCCAGGCGAAGTCAGCAGCGAGTCAGCAAGCAGCTTGCGACGGGACGATGACGGGCGGAACGAGCAACACGACGAGCCGACCACGCAGAGGTAAAGGCCCTGGAGCAGGAGGTGGGCGCGCCGCTCCCGGAGGGTACCGAGCCTTCCTCGAAGTTGCGAATGGCGGCAGCCTCGATGAGTACGGCTGTCGAGCACCACCGCTGCCGGACGGCGAGGTCAACGGCGTCGGCGACGTCCTTCTGCTCGGCTGGGACAACGCCCGGCGGCTACGGCTTCGGTACCGTGCTCCGCGAACACCGCAAGCCGTCATGCACCTGACCATCGCTCCAGCCCATGTCACTGCCGGACACTACGAGGACGCTCGCCGACACCTGCTCCACGGGCTACGCATCAACTCCGCGGTGCGACTGCTTTGCAAGCAAGTTGCAAGATCGCTGCACGAGCCGCGGTCGATCATCGAATAGCTTCGCTGGCCGATCAGCGGGGCGGAAAGCCGGCGGGGGAGGGCCGGCACCTCCCCTCGACGAAGTGCGGCAAGAGGTACCCGACATCAACGAATCGAGCCGGTGGCGCATGGGTCGCCGTGGGCGCGATCGTGCCGATGGGGCTCGTGGCGACCGGTGCGGTCGGGAGCGCCGCCGACAGCGGCCAGCGCCTCGACGCACGCCCGGAGCCGCCGGTGTTCGGCAAGGAGGAGGACCAGCAACCCGTACACCTGCAATGACCGCGGCCAGCATGGGGTGGCCGCGGGGCACGTTGAGCCCGTCCCAGCCGACGGCGGACGGTACATCGAGCATTCTGGTCGAGATGAAGGGAAGTTGGATGAGGAGAGTGCGCGTTGCGCTTCTCGCGGCGGTAGCGCTGGTGGTTCAGATGCTAGGACTCACTGTCGCGGCGGGGCCGGCGGTTGCCGCAGATCGTAATGGTATCTGCGACAGTGGTGAGTTCTGCTACTACTACAACAGCAACAACCAGGGTTCTGTCTCGGACTTCACCGATTCGGTCAGCGACTACGGCGCGGCGCAGCCGTCTTGTTACGACTTCAAGAGCGCGGGTAGCGGGCAGGGCGTCTGTGTCAAGAACAACGCCGCGTCTGTCTGGAACCGGTCGAGCACGGCGGTCCGCGTCTACTTCAACAGCAATCATGAGGGTGCCTACCAGGAAGTGGCGCCGGGCTACAAAGGTCAGTTGAACAGCACGCTCTACAACAACAACGCCTCACACCGGTTCCTCTCGACGTCCGCAGGTGGTAGCTCGCGTGACGGATCCTGCGACCGCGGTGAGTTCTGCTACTACTACAACAGCAACAACCTGGGGTCCGTCTCGGACTTCACCGATTCGGTCAGCGACTACGGCGCGGCGCAGCCGTCTTGTTACGACTTCAAGAGCGCGGGCAGCGGGCAGGGCGTCTGTGTCAAGAACAACGCCGCGTCTGTCTGGAACCGGTCAGACAAGACGGTCCTGGTCTACGTCAACAGCGGCTACGGAGGCTCGTACCAGTCGGTGGCGCCGGGCTACAAGGGCCAGTTGAGCAGCACCCTGTACAACAACAACGCCGGACACCAGTTCACCACCAGCCCCGTGAGTTCCGGCGGCGCACGCAACGGCTCCTGCGACAGCGGTGAGTTCTGCTACTACTACAACAGCAACAATCAGGGTTCCGTCTCGGACTTCACCGACTCAGTCGGTGACTACGGCGTGGCGCAGCCGTCCTGCTACGACTACAAGGGTGCGGGCAGCGGACAGGGCCAGTGCGTCAAGAACAACGCCGCATCTGTGTGGAACCGGTCAGCCAACACCGTCCGGGTCTACTTCAACAGCTACTACGGAGGCTCCTACCAGGAGTTGGCGCCCGGTTACAAGGGCCAGTTGAACAGCACGCTGTACAACAACAACGCCGGACACCGGTTCCTCACGACCACCGACAACGGGAGCGGCGACACCGGCACGAGCGGCGCACGCAACGGGTCCTGCGACAGCGGTGAGTTCTGCTACTACTACAACAGCGACAACCAGGGGTCGATCTCCGACTTCACCACCTCGGTCAGCGACTACGGTGTCTCGCAGCCGTCCTGCTACGACTACAAGGGCACGGGCAGCGGGCAGGGCCAGTGCATCAAGAACAACGCCGCATCCGTGTGGAACCGATCCAGCAAGAAGGTCGGTGTCTATTTCAACAGTTACTACGGGGGCTCCTGCCAAGAGGTGGCGCCGGGCTACAAGGGCCAGCTGAACAGCACCCTGTACAACGGTAACGCCTCGCACCATTTCCTTACGAGCTCCAGCGTCTGTTCCAGCAGCGGTGGAGGAGGCGGGGGCGGAGACACCGGCGGCTCCAGCTCCGAGAAGGTCGAGCGCGTCATCGATGCCGCGTTGTCGCAGACCGGCAAGGGTTACAGCTACTCCTGGGGCGCCGGGGGCAAGTCCGGACCGTCCTACGGGATCTGCTGCAGCCCCAGCGGGTACGACGACCGCAACCGTTACGGCTACGACTGCTCCGGCCTGACAGAGTACGCCTTCTGGCAGGGCGCCGGCATCGACATCGGCGGCTACACCGGCATTCAGCAGCACAAGGGAACGGTGGTCTCGATGAGCAGCATCAGACGAGGCGACCTGATCTTCTGGGGCAGCCCCGGGGGCAGCACGGCGCACGTAGCCATCTATCTCGGCAACGGCCAGATGGTCGAGGCATCCTGGCCCCGGAATTCGACCAGCGTCCACGTGACCAACGTCTACGGCGGAGACTTCGCGGTCCGAGTGATCTGACAGACCCTGATCACACACCGACCGAACACAGTGACGACGGCAAGCGGGGCCAACCTCGCGATCCCAACACCGCACCGGCTCGAAACGTCCCGTCAGTAGAGGACAGGTCGCAGTGAAGGGACGAGCGCGGCTTCTGATGACCCATCGGCGCCGCAGCCCTCCGGGCACACGAGCTGACGCCGGAGGCTGGACTCAGGAGCCGCGCTCATGTCGTCATCGTGTGCCAGGCGTCGGATGTGCCGCATCACCTCTACGTCGGTCTTACTGATGTCGACATCCGTGCATCGGCGATGCACCACGTCCATGGCCGCGTCTCCTTCTCTCACCGGCCTCCGGTAGGACGAGGAAGCCAGGATGTCAGCAGAGCGTCATGTCGTGGTTCGTGTTGGTTCTGTCCGGTGTCTTGGAGGCGGTGTGGGCTACAGTCTTGGGCAGGTCCGCCGGGTTCGCCCGGCTCGGCCCTTCTCCGGTTTTCGCTGTCGCCGATGAATCAGGCGCAGCGCTCCTATGCCGGCCAGTACGAGCGCAGGCTTCGGCGGCTCTCGCAGCAGCGTAGGCACTCCACAAGACAGGACCTGGGTGACTTACCCTGCGGCTCCGGAATCGGTCACCAGGTGTGACGTGGTTGCGTTGGCTCGACGAGCTGGAAGCGGCGTCTAGACCACGAGCTCTAGGGTTTGACGACCCACTGGACGTTAGTGGGGCGCCCACCGGTGCGCAGGAACTCATGGGCTGCCTGGCGGGCCTGGGCGGCTGTGATCTCGAAGGGCTCGGCGCCGTCGGGAAGGGTGAACCACGGGTTGTCGTACGCGTACTCGGCGTCGTCGACGACCTGGCCCGCCGGGGCACCAGGGGGTACTGGCCCCCACGCGAGTAGAAGGTCGATTTCGGTCTCCCAGTACAGATCGGACCGATCTCCGTAGAAGTTGATATGCAGGGTCCGCCAGCCGTCGTCACTGACGAGAGTCACTCCCTTGGGCGGTTCGGGGCCGAGGATCGCGTTGAGTTCAGCAACGTCGGCCACGGCGGTGGCGATGCTGTCAATCCACGCCTGCACGGTGCATTCACCTGGTTCCTGATTGTGATCTCACACGGGATGATTGAGGTTAGTAGATGGCACTGCCGTTCCGAGTGCGCAGCGCTACGGGCTCAGGGCGATGTGGCAACGCCACCTGGGATGGCGGTGGGTGACTATTTGGGTGACGATCGGGACGGACGCTGGCGGACTGTCGCGGACACTGGGGGAGCGTCCTGGCAGCTCAGCGGATTCGGAACCGCAGGTCGACGTCCCGTGTTGGTTGCCTGGGGGCCAAGGGGCCTCGGGGCACGCTGAGGGCGCAGGACAGTGTCAACGCCGGCAACGGACTGGCGCTCCGACGGTCATATGCCGCGTAGATCGAGTGCCAAGACGCTCCCCACGCTGGACGATGATTTTTGACCGGTCGGCCGGTCTATCACGGTGACAGTTCTCCACTCGGACCTGGAGTTACCAACATGCCTAGTTCGCCCGTAATCGTCAGCCTGCCGATCGCCGACCGCCCCACGTCGCACCGTTTCTACTCCGAGGCCCTCGGCCTGGCGACGCTCGGTGAGCCGGCAGCCGACGGGATCCCCGAGCCGCTGCAGTTCACCGTGAACGACGGCTTGCGGTTGATGTTGGTGCCGAGCGGGGGCTTTGGCTGGGTCATCGGCGACCACGAGGTCGCCGACCGGGGCCGTAGTGAGTGCGTGCTCGGTCTGAGCGCCGAAAGCCCCGCCGAGGTCCAGCGGATCGTCGAGCAGGCCCGGTCTGCGGGCGCCCGGGTCGTGACGCCGCCAGCCACGCAGCCGTGGGGCTACGCCGGCACATTCGCCGACCCCGACGGTCACCTCTGGATGGTGACGGCGCAGTAGGGGACGACAGGCCCTCCCCAGCGGCGGCGTAGCCGTCGACGGTTCGGGCCTCGACCTGCCGAGGCAGACGTTGCATCGAGCCGCCTTCGCCCATCGTCACCCGCGCCCGAGGGGGCTCGGGAACGAGGCTTCGAATACCCGCAATCCTCCCTCGCGCGGCGGCATTCCGGCATTGAATGGCTCGCATGGAAAGTGCTGGTGCGGCCACGGGTTTGGGGGTGAGGCTCCTCCGGGGGGAGCGGAGCAAGCAGGAAGCGAGCTTCGTCGAACTCTTCTTCGATCTTGTGCTGGTCTTCGCTCTCAACCGGGTGGTGGCTAGCAGCACGGCGCAACTGGCGTCTGCCTCTGGTTCAGGGCGGTGGGCGAGCCTACTGCAGGCACTGCTGCTGATCCTGCCGCTGATATGGGTCTGGTCAATGACGGCTTACAGTACGGCGCGCTTCGAGCCCCGCCGCCTGGCGGTGCAGGTCATGGTGCTGGTGACGGCCTTCGGTGTGCTGCTCCTGGGAGTCGTCACGCCAGAGGCGTTCGACGGCAGTGCGTGGATGTTCGCCGGGGTCTACGTCGTGCTCCAGGCCGGTCGGGCGCTGGTGGTCGCTTTGGCGCTGCGGTCACATTGGTTACAGCGCCTCTATTGGGGAATCCTGGCTTGGTTCTGCGTGTCCGCCGTGGCGTGGCTGCTCGGCGCCCTCGCCCACGGTGCGGCCAGGATGCTGCTCTGGTCGCTTGCGATCGTCATCGAGTACGGATCGGCTCGGCTGGGTTGGTGGGTGCCGTGGCAGGGGCCAGAGCGCCTCTTGGCTTGGGAGTCCGCTGCCGGGCATCTCGCTGACCGGTACCAACAGTTGGTGCTGATTGCGCTCGGGGAGACGATCCTCGCGGTCGGGATCGCCTACACCGAGGCGTCCGGGAGTCCGCGCCTCCCGCAGACGTTTGGGCTGGTGATCGCGTTCATCACCGCTGTGCTGCTGTGGCGAATCTACTTCTACAGGGCAGGCGAGATGTTCGGGTCGGCGGTCAAGTCGGCGGCCAGCCCCGCCAGTCTGGGCCGAGTAGCCGGCAGCGCCCATCTGCTTATGATCATCGGGGTTGCCGCCGCCGCCATGGGCAATGAACTGGTGCAGAAGCATCCCACCGGCCACACGTACAAGTCCTGGCTTGCGTTGATGCTCGGCGGCCCGGCTCTGTACGTGGCGGGCCGCACGCTGCTGGAGTGGGTCGTCTTCTCGCGCTTCTCCCGGCCCCGACTGCTCGGCATTGCTGCCCTGCTGCTGCTAGTCGTGCCGCTGGCCTTCGCCCCGCCGCTGGCGGTGGTCGCCGTAGTGCCCGTGGTGCTGCTCGCGATCGCCATCGCCGACGCCCGCCGGGCAGCCGGCAAGCCTGCTGAGGTGCCCACGCCGCCGGGCTGACCATGGCCGCAGGCGTGGCCTGCCTCTGTCCTCTCATCCAGCATCAACCGCGGCAGCCGAGGGCGAAGGCTTGCGTACTGCGAGGAGGTGCAACGGGGATGGCGCGGACGCCGGTGGACGCTACGGTTATTGCCGAAACCGCCCTGCAAGCGAGGCGTCCACCGCAGGTCCACCCGGGCAGCCCGAAGGCGGGAGTGCGCCCGGCGCGGAATGGGCTCGCGGTCTGCCTCGATTACCGTCACGCTGGCCGAATGGCTTCCTTCATCTCTCATACCAGCGTCGACTGTGCCGATGCGTATGCCCTGTCGTCCTGGTGGCGCGTCGTGCTGGATTACACCGAGGATCCCGACGACCCCAACGAGCCCGGCCACGAGGAGTGCATGATCGCCTCTCCAGACGGGCATCATCGGTTGTTGTTCATCGAGGTACCAGAGCGCAAGCAGATCAAGAATCGGATTCACTTCGACCTGCGCCCACGAGAGGGCACTCGGGACGAGGAGCTGGCCCGGCTGATCGGCCTCGGCGCCATGGAGGTCGAAGACCGGCGCAACGCCGATGGGACCGGATGGGTGGTGCTGGCCGACCCGGAGGGAAACGAGTTCTGCATCCTCCGCAGCGAAGGCGAGGTTGCCGCTATGCGGACGCGTGGTTGATCCTCAGCGGTCGGGCCCCTCCGCCGCCCCCAGCGAGGGGGGCTGGGGCGGCGGAGTGGCTGCCGACAGCAACGCAGACCCTTGTAAGCGAGATGTCGCGGGCAAGCCGACGAGACGATGTGGCCGGCGGTGACGTCCGGACATCCGGACGCCACCGATCCATCCAGGGTGTTCCCGGTTGCTACCAGCGCCGCAGGCACCGGCAAGCAGCTCAGCCTCTGGTCTGGCGCGGGTCACGGCTACGGGGGTAGGTGTTTTTCTCGCCGATGGTCCCGTCCTTCTTCTTGATCACATGCTCGACATCGCGCTGAGTGGCCATCTGCCGGCCCGCGGCCTCCGCTTCCGCTTTGGTGTCGTGCGCTGTGCTTGCGCGCCGGTTGCCCTCGGGACGGTTCTTCCACTGGCCGTCCTCGTAGTACGTCTCGATGTCGCCCTTTGCCATGGGTCGTGGCCTCCCTGACGTGCATGGTTGGTCACGAATATTTGCCCCGGCCGCATCTGCCCCCAAACGTCCGTCGGCCGCCATGCTGGGCAGCATTCGAGCCGGGCCGGGCCAGGGCTACCGCTTCACCAGGTTGCGCAGCGCGGCGAGCAGCGACCGGTCGCTGACCTCGGCGTAGATCTTCTTGTCGGGACCGACCAGGACGACGTACGGGCAGGCCTGGTCGTCGCCGCCCATGACCTTGTCGAGTAGCTTCCGGCCGGTCGCCACCTCGTACACCCGAAGGCGGTAGCTGGCCTTCAGCAGCGTCAACGTGTCCGGCTTCGGGTCGTCGTACTTGCACCGGCGGATCGTCGCACCGGTGTTGACCCGGTCCAGGCAGGCGACCATCTGCACGTTCTTCGGATCCTCCGACGCCCAGGTCTGTTCCACCCGCTTCGACAGGCCCTCGTCGTAGTAGTAGCCGTTGTTCTGCCGGCGGTGGTCTCCCGGGCCGTCTCCGATGAGCAGCACCACCGGGTGGGGGGCCTTGCCGGCGCGCTTGGGCGACTGCGGGTAGTAGAGGATGCCGTCGCACACGTTGTTCAGATCGGAGATCTGGGTTGCGGCGTAGTCGCTGGGCTGCGGGCCCTGCGGCACCGGCTCCACGCTCTCGGCCGCGTCTGGGCTCGGGGTCGAGCTACCGGTCGCGGGGGACCGCCACGTCTCTGTCGCCGGCTTGGCCGCGTCGTGCTCCGTGGAGCGCAGCAGGAAGGCCCCGCCGACCAGGCCCGAACAGGCCACCAACAGCAGTACGCTCAGCGCCACGACGGCGATGATCAGGCCGCGGTTGCGGTGGCCGGGTGGCGGCCCGTCGGCTGGCAGTTGCGGTCCGAACGGTGTGACCATCGCGGGCGGACCGAACGGCTGGCCTGCCGTGGGTGGCACCTGCGGCGGTGGCGCGCCGTGGACCGGTGCCGGCTCGAAAGCCGCACCGCCTGGCGCCGGCGTCAATGCTTCCGGCGCCCGGTCCGCCGTCGATCCTGAATCAAATCCGGCCCCCGTGTCGGACATGTACAGCCCCTTGTCAATTCAAAGCGAAGCGCGAATGTATCAAGATCCGGTCGAGCCCGCCGTCGTGCGGCAGAGGCAAGGGGAGGCCGAGGTGAGGGGTCCTCCGTCCGGCCTGCCTGTTCACCGACAGGCGTGGGCGTGACACCTGCGGGTGATGGGAGGATCATGCGGTGACGCTTGAAGCGCAGCGGGAGCGCATCCTCTCGGGCCGGATGTACAACGACCTCACCGATGAGCTGGTACAGGCTCGGCAGCGGGCCGTGCTGCTGACCATTGAGTACAACGACAGCTTCGGGCAGCCGCAGGAGCAGCGCGAGGCGATCTTGAGGCGACTGCTGCGGGCGGTCGGGCGGGAGTGCCATTTCGAGCCGACGTTCCGGTGCGAGTTCGGCTTCAACATCAGCGTCGGCGACAACTTCTACGCCAACTTCGACTGCGTGATGCTGGACGGGGGTGGCATCAACATCGGTGACCACGTCCTCTTCGGCCCGCGCGTCGGCATCTACACCTCGAACCACGCCGTCGACGCAGCCGAACGGGCGGCCGGCGCGTGTTACGCCAAGCCGGTCACGATCGGCGATCACGTCTGGATCGGCGGCGGCGTGACCATCAACCAGGGCGTGACCATCGGCGACAACACAATCATCGGATCGGGGAGCGTGGTCACCCGCTCGATCCCGTCCGGTGTCATCGCCGTCGGATCGCCGGCCCGGGTGCTGCGTGAGATCACCGATGCCGACAAGACGGGTTACCGGCCTTGATGCACGTCGACCTGCCGGGAGGGCTGTCCAGACCAGATCGGTGATGGCTTACCAGCGCTCGTCAAGGGCTCGCCAGGGCAGCCGATGATGACCGCCAGCAGCCGCAAGGCGGGCGGTGGGTCAGGAGGCTGCGGCGGGCTTCTTGGTGGGATCGGCCGAGGTGGCGCCGTGAGTGGGGCGCCGGGTCAGGACCTGGGGGCCGGAAGCCGTGATGGCGACTGTGTGTTCGGAGTGGGCGGTGCGGGAGCCGTCGGCGGAGCGGATCGTCCAGCCGTCGTTGTCGAACTTGATTTTGTCGGTGGAGCGGCAGAACCAGGGCTCGATGGCGATGGTGAGGCCGGGGGCGAGTTTCAGGCCGCGGCGGGCGCGGCCGTTGTTGGAGACGTGCGGGGCCTCGTGCATGGTGCGGCCGATGCCGTGGCCGCCGAACTCGGCGTTGACGCCGTAGCCGTAGGAGTGGGCGACCTCGCCGATCGCGGCGGAGATGTCGCCGAGGCGACCGCCGGGCTGGGCGGCGGCGATGGCGGCCTCCAGCGCGACCTCGGTGGCCTCGATCAGCTTCAGGTCGGCCGGATCGGGGGTGCCGACGATGACGGAGAGCGCGGAGTCGGCGACCCAGCCGTCGATGCCGACCGCCATGTCGATGCTGAGCAGGTCACCGTCCCGCAGAACATAGTCGTGCGGCAGTCCGTGCAGCACCGCGTCGTTGACCGACAGGCACAGCACGTTGCGGAACGGGCCGCGGCCGAACGAAGGAGCGTAGTCCCAGTAGCAGGATTCGGCGCCGCGTTCCTTGATCCGGCGGCGGGCGTGGTGTTCGAGGTCCATCAGGTTGACGCCGACTGCGGCGACGCCGCTCAGCTCGGCGAGCAGCTCGCCGACGAACTGGCCGGTCACCGCCATCCGGCCGATCTCGTCGGCGGACTTGAGCTCGATCACGACAGCCTCCCCCTCCATGTGCGGTATTTTTATACCACGTCAGGTCGGGGATGCTCCGGAGGGATATCCTGCTGCCATGGTTCGCCAACCACTCACCGCCGAACAGATCGCAGCGGGCCAGCGCCTCGGAGCCGCCCTCCGGGCCGCGCGGGCCGGCCGCAGCCTCGTCGAGGTGGCCCTGGCAGCCGGCATCTCCCCCGAGACGCTGCGCAAGATCGAGGCGGGCCGCCTTCCCGCACCGGCGTTCGGCACTGTGGTCTGCCTCAGCCAGGCCCTCGACGTCCCCCTCAGCGACCTGGCCGACGTCTGGCTTGCCGACATGCCCATCCGTCAGGCGTCCTAGAGACCAGAACGTACGAACGCGGGCAGCACAACCCGACCGCCCGGCGGCCGGATGTGGGCGCCCCGCGTATCCGTTCGGGCGATGATCGCTCTGCTGCTGCCGCCAGAGCCCTCGTGCGGCTCAGTCCCCACTTCCCGTCGCAACGAAGCGGCCAGCATCGTCCCCGGGGCATCACCCGTGGCGTAGGGCCTGCGACAGCCGGCCGAGGCAAGCGTCGTTGTGCGCTTGGACTGCCGACAGGACTCCCGGGGCCTCCCAGAACGCGGTCAACGGCGTGTAGACGTGGCGGCCCGAGCCGGATCGCCACTTCAACGCGGGGTACGAGGTCAAGGATTCGATGTCCTCGCGCGGGATCGTGCGGGACCGCAGGAGCCCCCGAACGGTGATGCGTTCCCGCCCGACCGACACGGACATGCGATAACCGCGCACGGACAGGGCGGCTCCGACCGCCACCGGGACAAGGCCGGCCAGTGCCGCGTACCCGGCCAGTTCCTCGGCGAGCGGCCAGGCCAACAAGGCGACCGCAGCGCCGGGTGCGGTGTTCGCGATGCGGGTTGCCAGCAGCGGTCGGAGTTCCACGGGCCGATCATGGCAGGCCCCGTCCCGGTCGGCGGGGGGCCTGCCGGGGGCCACAGGTCAGCGCGGCGCTGTCTCACCGGGTGCGTCGCTGAGCGCGGTGATGCGTTGTACGGGGGAGAAGATCAGCCACAGGGCGGCGGAGGCGCCGGCGACTCCGGCGACGAAGAGGGTGGGACGTAGGCCGATGGTGGTGCCCAGCCAGCCGCCGATCAGGGCGCCCAGCGGCCGGACGCCGTAGTTGATGGTGCTGTACGCGCCGGCGGTCCGGCCCCGGGCGTCGTCGGGTGTCACCTTGGTGATCAGGGCGTTGAGGTTGATGTCCATGAGCATGACGCCGACGGAGGAGACGAATTCGGCGGCGGCGAGCAGTGCGACCTTCGCCCAGATCGGACCGCCGGCCAGCGCCATCAGCGCCAGCGGCGCCGGGAAGAGGATGATCCCGATGATGATGGTGCGGCCGAGGCCGATCGCCCGGGTCACGCGCGGGGCCACCGCCGCGCCGGCCAGGCCGCCGAGGGCACCGACGCCGAGGCCCAGTCCGATGGCGCCCGCCGACAGGCCAAGCTCGCGGCTGACGTAGAGGATCAGCAGCGTGGAGACGATCAAGGTGAAGAAGTTGACGGTGGTGGTGCCGCCGAGCGCGGCGCGCAGCACGCGATGCTTCAGCAGCAGCGAAAGTCCGTCCCGGATCCGCTTGACGGTCGACGACCGGTTCGGTGGCGGCGAGGCCTCGTCGGCCGGGATCCGCGCGATCAGGAGGGCGGAACCCAGGAACGACAGCGCGTCGGCCGCGAGCGCGACGGGCGCGGTCAGGATCTGCACGAGCGCCCCGCCGAGCGCGGGCCCGGCGACGAACGATCCGGCTCGGCTCAGGCTGAGCTTGCTGTTGGCCTCGACGTAGGCCGTGGCCGGGACGAGCGCGACGAAGAACGACGGGTAGGCCATGCCGAACAGCACGGAGCCGGTGCCGGTGAGCAGCGCGACGATGAAGAGTTGGGCCAGGCTGACCACGTCGAGCAGGTAGGCGATGGGCAGGCTGAGCAGGACGGCCGCTCGGACGAGGTCCGCGATGATCAGCAGCCGACGCTTGTGCGTGCGCTGGTCGACCCAGGCGCCGACGAACACGCCGACCAGGTACGGGAGCCAGATCAGGGCGGTGAGCACGCCGACCTGGCCGGGTGTCGCGGCCAGCATGGTGACCGCGATGAGCGGGAGGGCGATCTCGGTGATCCGGTCGCCGAACTGGGAGATCGTCTGGGCCAGCCAGAACGCGCGGAAGTGCCGGCTGGCCCAGACGGAGCCGGCCGGGGCGGCGGCGGTGGTGGTGGCGCTCATGTCTCGGGCTGCTCGTCGCCGTCGGACTCCGGCAGGATGTACTGCAGCAGCCGTACGCCCCGCGCCCCGGCCGGCGCCTCGACCTCAGGGCGCTGCACATATCTGGCGATCAGGGCTTCGACGTCGTCTTTGAGCTGCTGCATCTCCTCGGCGGTGAGCATGATCCGGGTGTTGGCCATGCCGGCCGCCCGCCGCCACCCGGTGTCCAGCCGCGGCTCGTCGTGCAGCAGCCACTGCTGCGGCAGCTCGGCGCTCTGGGCGAACATCTCACCTTGGAGCTGGCGTGCCGCGTTCTGCCCTTCGGCGTCGTCGGGCACGTCGAAGCGGAACCCCCTGGCCGCCGCCTGCCACCAGCGCTCGCGCCGGTTGGTGGCGCCGTCCCAGTCGGTCACCAGCCCGAACGAGGCGAGGTGACGCAGATGCCAGCTGACCACCGAGGGGGTGCCGCCCACGTGCGGCGACAACTGGGTCGCGGTGGCCGGGCCATGTCGCTGGAGGCGGCCGAGGATCGCCAGCCGCACCGGATGGGCCAGGGCCCGTAACGCCTGCGGGTCGGTGACTTCGAAGTCCCCGTACGGATTCTTGAGAGACATGTTTCGAAAGTAGCCTCTCACGTCTCTCTTGGCAATGGCCTCGGTCCGGTACGTGGTGGTCGGTCGCCCAACTCCGCCCGGGGATCGGTGATTCGGACGGGGAGGACGGGGTACGCCCTTCGGTGGTCTTCATCCTTGCCGTCGGGGCCGCCCTGATGCTCGGGGTCGGTTCCGCCATCCAGCAGCGCGTCGCCTTCCGGGCCCCGGACGGCCTGGCGCTGCACGTGGGGCTGCTGTGGCATCTCGTCCGGCAGCGACTGTGGCTGCTGGGCCTCGCGACGACGCTGCTGGGCGGCCTGCTCAGCGGCGCCGCCCTCGGTAAGGGTTCGGTCGTGCTGGTGCAGCCCGTCCTGGTGCTGCGCCTGCTGTTCGCCCTGTCGACCGCGGCGATCTGGAGTCGGCGCCCGCTCCGCCCACGGGACTGGGCGACGGCGCTGGCCGTCACCGGAGGCATGGTCGCCTTTCTGGTGGCGGGTGCTCCCGGAACCGGAAATCCGGAAGGCGTACAAGATTGGGAATGGGCTGCGCCCGCGTTCGCCATCGGCACGTTGACGTTGCTGCTCGTACACGTCGCCCGCCGGCTGAGACCGAATCAGGAAGCGCCGATGCTGGCGCTCGGGGCAGGCATGCTTTACGGACTCCAGTCCGCCCTGACCCAGTCGGCCGTGCACCGCCTGTCCACCCATGGGCTGCTGGGGTTGGTGACCAGCTGGCAGCCGTACGCCGTGTTTGTGATCGGGCTGGTGGGGACCCTGCTCGCGCAGAGCGCCTTCGACCTCGCCCCGCTGTCCGTCTCCTATCCGCCACTCGCCGTGGCCGAACCGCTCGCCGGTATCGCGATCGGCATCGGCGTGCTCGGTGGGACGCTGCGATTCACTCCGGCGACGTTCGCCGTCGAGGCCGCCGGCCTGATCGTGATGACCCTCGCGGTGTACCTGCTGGCGTCGTCCCCGCACATCGTCGGCCACCACGACGAGCCGTCGAAGGAAGGTGCCGATGAGTCCGGGTAGCGGAGAAGGTCACCGAACGGGGAGTTCAGTCGCCGAAAGGGGATACTTCACCAATCCCGGGGCAGCGTGACGGACGTGACGATCAGGCCGTCGGCGACCAGATACCGGCCGTGCAACGCGGCCAGGGGCGGCCCGCCGTCCGTACGGGTCCCGTCGACCAGCAGCCGGGCGGTGAAGCTCCCGGCGGTCGGGTCGATGGACAGTTCCGCGTCCTCGAAGCCGAGCCAGCGGCCGGTCAGCGGATACCACGCCTTGTAGACCGACTCCTTGGCGCTGAACAGCAACCGGTCCCAGTGCACCGAAGGGTCGGCGAGGGACAGACGGCGCAGCAGTTCCGGCTCGCCGGCGACGGTCACCGCCTCGGCCACCTCGTCGGGCAGCGCGTCGTGCGGCTCGGCGTCGATGCCGAGGCCGGCCAGCGCGGTGTCCCGGGTGACCGCGGCGGCCCGGTAGCCGGCGCAGTGGGTGATGCTGCCGACCACACCAGCCGGCCACCGCGGCTCGCGCCGCAGCCCGGAGCGGATCGGGGCCGGGGCGTACCCGAGGCGGGCGAGGGCCTCCCGGGCGCAGCGACGGGCGGTGACGAACTCGCGGTGTCGGCTCTCCACCGCCTTCGCGACGAGGTCCTCCTCGCCGGGGTACGGAGCCTCGCCGGGAATGTCCGAGAATGCCTCGACCGTCACCACCGCCGACGGCAACAGGGCCTCGATCATGGCGCCCCGCCGAGGATGCGTCGCATCGGCTGCGGTTCGCCGCCCCGGCGGGCCCACTCCCGCGGGTAGCCCAGCGACACCTCCTCGAAGCGCACGCCGTCGTGGTGAGTGGTGCGCGGGATGTGCAGGTGCCCGTAGACGGCCACGACCGCGCGGTGGCGGACGTGCCAGTCGGCGGTGCGGTCGGTGCCGCACCATTGCGCGAACTCCGGATACCAGAGGACGTCCGTGGGCTCGCGGACAAGTGGCCAGTGGCTGACTAGCACGGTCGGCAGTGCCGGGTCGGCGGCGGCCAGCCGGCGCTCGGTCTCGGCGAGCCGCGCCCAGCACCAGGACTCCCGATCCGGGTAGGGGTCGGGGTGCAGCAGCACCTCGTCGGTGCACACCACCCCGGCCTCGTACGCCTGCCGCAGCGACTCCTCCTTCGAGTTCGCGCCGGGCGGGCGGAACGAATAGTCGTACAGCTGGAACAGCGGCGCGACGGTGACCGGTCCACCCTCCCCGCGCCACACCGGGTATTCGTCCTCGGGGGTCAGCACGCCGAGGTCGCGGCACATCCGCACCAGCGCGTCGTAGCGCTCCCGGCCGCGCAGCGTCACCGGATCGGACGGATGCGTCCAGAGCTCGTGGTTGCCGGGCACCCAGACCACGGTGGCGAATCGGTCGCGGAGCAGGCGCAGCGCCCACTCCACGTGGCCGAACAGTTCGCCCACGTCGCCCGCCACGAGCAGCCAGTCGTCCGCGGTCTCCGGACGCAGGCCGTCCACGATCCGGCGGTTCTCGGCGTACGACACGTGGAGGTCACTGACCGCGAACAGTGAACCCGTCACCCGGTCGATCTTGCCATTGCCGGTCGTGGACGGGTAGGCGTGGGCTTGAGCGGCGGCGGGCCGCCGGGTGATGATGGCCGGCATCGGTGTCGCGACCCCGTCGGCGAGCAGCGCCGTACGGGATGAAACGTCGACTCTTCGTGGAAGGGAACGACGACATGCACCCGATGCTGCGTCGACTCGACGACCTCGCCGCCCATCTCGCCAGCCGGCCGGACACCGTGGCGCTGCTCGGCCTCGGCTCGGCCGGCGTCGACCACGACCGGCTCGACGCCCACTCCGATCTGGACTTCTTCCTCGTCGTGGCGGACGGCGCGGTGCCCCGCTACGCCGGGTCGGTCGACTGGCTGGCCGTGCCCTGCCCGGTGGCGTACAGCTTCGCCAACGAGCGCAACGGCCGCAAGGCGCTCTACGCCGACGGGATCTTCGTCGAGTACGCGGTCTTCACCGTCGACGAGCTGGCTCGCCTGTCGTTCACCGGTGCGCGGGTGGTGTGGCAGCGGCCCGACGCGCCCGCCGGGCTGGCCGAGTGCGGGCCACCGGCCCGCCCCGCGACGCCGTACGACACGGTCGAGTTCCACCTCAACGAGGCACTCACCAACCTCTACGTCGGCCTGCATCGCGAGCTGCGCGGGGAACGGCTCACCGCGTCCCGGTTCATCCAGTCGTACGCGGTGGACCGGGTGCTGGCCCTGCTGCGGCTCACCGCCCCGGACGTGGCGCATCGGCGCGACCCGTTCGACCCGAGCCGCCGGGTGGAGCAGGCGTACCCGCCGGAGGTGCTGCCGCTGGCCGAGATGGTGCCCGGCTACCGGGGCAACCGGGAGGCGGCCCGGGTGACGCTCGGCTGGCTGGAGGACCGGTTCCCGGTGGACCGGGTGATCGGCGCCGCCATTCGGGGCCTGCTGGCAGCGTCGGGCGACCGGGACGACGCCTGACCGCAGGGATCAGTCGACGCCCGGTCGGTCCACCCGGCCGACCGCCCCGACGGATCCGGATCAGTTGGTGAGCAGGTCGGCGAAGTGGTCGGTGGCGCGCAGCAGTTCCCGGGCGATGCCGGGTTCCGCGGCGGAGTGGCCGGTGTCGGGCACGATCCGCAGCTCGGCCTCGGGCCAGCGCCGCGCCAGGTCGTACGCGGACACCGGTGGGCAGCAGAGGTCGTAGCGGCCCTGGATGATCACGGCGGGGAGGTGGCGGATCCGGTCCACCCCGTCGAGGAGCTGCGTCTCGCCGGTGAGGAAGCCGCCGTGCACCACGTAGTGGGAGAGGATCCGGGCGATGGGCAGGGCGTGCTCGTCGGCGGTGAAGTGGGCGAGCAGGTCCGGGTCGGGGCGCAGCGAGGAGTTCACCGCCTCCCACCGCCCCCAGGCCGCCGCGCAGGCCCGAGCCTCGGCGTCGTCGGGGCCGTGCAGCCGCCGGTGGTACGCGGCGAGCACGTCGTGCCGCTCCGCCTCGGGGATCGGGGCGATGAACTTGTCCCACTCCTCGGGCTGGAGGTGGCGCAGGCCGCCCTGGTAGAACCAGTCCCGCTCAACGCGCCGCATCAGCAGGACACCGCGCAGGACCAGGCCGGTGACCCGGTCCGGGTGGGCCTGCGCGTACGCCAGGCCGAGGGTGACGCCCCACGAGCCGCCGAACACCAGCCAGGAGTCGATGCCGAGGCGCTCGCGGATCACCTCCAGGTCGTCGACCAGGTGCCAGGTGGTGTTGGCGCGCAGCTCCCCGGCCGGGGTGCTCTGGCCCGCGCCGCGCTGGTCGAACAGCACGGCCCGGTAGCGGTTTGGGTCGAAGAACCGGCGCGCCGCGGGGACGAGGCCGCCGCCGGGGCCGCCGTGCAGGAAGACCGCCGGTACGCCGTCGCGCCGGCCCACCTCCTCCACGTACAGCTCGTGGCCGTCGCCGACGGCGATCCGGTGGGAGGCGTACGGCTCGATCGACGGGTACAGGCGTGGCTCGGTCGCGTTCATGCTGACCCATCCTGCCCGTCCGCCGCACGCCCTGCGGGGCGGTGGCCCGTGGTCAGCAGGCGATCGTGGCGCCCAGGTTGTCCAGGAGGGCGTCGGCGACCCAGCCGGACACGCCGGTCGTCAGGTCCTTCAGGTAGGTCCAGCTGTACGTGGTGTACCCGTTCGCGGTGACCCGGTCGCCGGCGCCGTAGCAGTGGAAGTCGACGTTGTGGTTGAGCTGCCCGTAACCGAGCGAGGGGCAGGAGGTGTGCGGACCGGTGCGGATGTTGACGTTGCTGGCGTTGAAGAGCTGGCCGCCCTTGGTGTCGATGTTGGAGTGGGCGTGGCTGCAGCTCGCGCTGGCCGGAGCGGCCACGCTCACCACCGCCACGCCGGTGCCGGCGACCGTCAGTGTGACGGCCGCCGCGATCGAGGACAACTTCCGCATGCCGATCAACCCTCCGAGATCAGAGCCACACGCACAGTGATCCACATATTTACATGCTTCAGGATCCACGGCAAGGGTTGGTTCCCGCCCGCGCGGGCGCCGGTCAGGGACTGCGGCTCAGGCGTTGGCCGGCACGCCGGTGTCAGGGCCCGCCGCGGGCTCGTCGGCGGTCCGCTCCGACTCCGGAGTGGACCGTTGGGCCGGCGGGCGCACCGCGAACGCGTCGAAGCTGGGGCCGTCCAGCCCAGCCCGCTCGGTGAACGCGTCGCCGGTGGGCCGTTCCGTGGTGAGGCCCCCGAGCCCTTCCACCGTGGAGCCACCAGGCCGCGCCGCGGGCGTCCGGTCGGCCGCGCCCTGCTCGGCGGGGTTGCTGGTCGACCGGACCGCCACCTGCGGGTACTCCGCGGTTTCCGCCCCGCCCGCCGCAGCCGCCATCACCGCCGCCGCGGCCAGATCGGCCACCCGCTTCGCCTCCCGCTGCACCCGGGCGCGGGTCTCCTTGGCGTGCTGCTCGGCAAGGTCCGCCGCCCGCCGCGCGTCGTCCAGCCGCTTGGTCTCGGCGGCGAGGTCCCGCCGTACCTCGACCAGGCGCTCCTCCAGTGCGGCGCCCTGCTGCTCGACCGTGGTGATCTCCCGGCGGGTGTGCTCGAGCTGCTGGCCGACGTTCTCCATCTCGGCCTGGAGCTGCGCCAGGGCCTCCTGCCGCTGCTGGATCTCCTGCTGCACGGTGGACAACTGCTCCTGGTGCGCCGCCGTCTCCTCGTCGGCGCGCTCGCGCACCTCGGTGGCGTACTGCTGGGCTTCGGCGACCAGGGCGGCGATGTCCCGCTCGGCGGCGCTGGCCCGGTCGGCCAGCTCCTGCTCGGCAGCGGCCCGCCGCTCGTCCAGCTCTCTGGCCATGGTGGCCTGCCACTGGGCCAGCTCCTGCTGGGCCTTGCTCCGGTTGGCCTGGACCTCCTGCTGGATCTGGGTACGGGCCGCCTTCACCAGTGCCTCTGACGCGGAGCGGGCCTGCTCGACCTGCTGGGTGGTCTGCTCGGTGATCCGCTTCGCCTCCTGCTGCGCCCGGTCGTGAGCGGCCTGCGCCTCGGTCCGCAGCTTCTCCGCCAGCTCCCGGATCGAGGTGAGTTCGGCCTGCGCGGCGGCCCGCTGCTCCTCGTGCGCCTTGTCGTACTCGGTGCGGCGCGCCGACAGCTCCTCCTCCAGCTCCCGAAGCTCCCGGGCGGCCTCGTCCCGCGCTGCGGCGAGCGCCTTCTCCGCCTGCGCCTGGAGATCGGCGGCGCGCTTGCTGGCGGCGTCGTTGATCTGCCCGGCCTGCTTCTCGGCCAGGTCGAGGATCTGGTCGACCATCGGCCCGAGGTCCCGGAAGGACGCCCGGTCCGCCGGCGCGGGTCGCTGCCGCAGTTCCGCGGCCTCGGTCTGTGCCCGCTGCACCTGCGCGGTCAGCTCCCGCACCTGCGCGTACGCCCGGTCCCGGTCGGAGGTCAGCACGGCCAGTTCGCCGTCCATCTGCTCGACGTACCGTTCCACCTGGCGTCTGTCGAAGCCGCGCAGCACCTGGTCGAACCTCGGCCGCGTGGATACGTCGTCGTGTGACGCGAACGCTTCGTCGCCGTTGGACATACCCATCCTCCGTCAGGTTCGCCAGCGCCGGGCCGGCAGATGACCGCCCCGCAGGGTCATGATGAGGCGCAACGGTACCGTGTCGGCGCGCGGGGTCCGCCCCACCCCGGCCCTCAGTCGCCGGGGTCGGCGATCGCCGGGCCGGCGGACCGTTCCACCGGCCCGTTCCGCCTGCGCCGGCGGCGCGTGGCCCGAGCCTCAGGTGGCGAGAAACCCGGTGCGCCGGTTCCGGTCCGGCCCGCATCCTGACCGGTGTGACGACCGTACGCGAGTTGACCGCCGGGGACTGGCCCCGGCTGTGGCCGATGCTGCGCGACATGGGCGTCGGCGACGAGCCCGCCGAGGCCCACCGGGAGCGCTACCTTCGCCTGCTCGCCGACCCGCGCTGGGCGCTGCTCGGTGCGGCGGACCCCGACGGCTTGACCGGGTACGCCGCCGCCCAGGACCACGGCCCGCACCTGCGCGCCGGCGACGCGCACCGGACCGCCCGCCTGCACGACCTCTACGTACGCCCGGACCGGCGCCGGCACGGGGTGGGGCGCGCGCTGCTCGCGGCGGTCTCGGAGTGGGCGGCCCGGCGGGCCCGCTACCTGGAGTGGCAGGCCCACCGTGAGCGGGCGGCGCCCTTCTACGAGCGGCTCGGCCACCGCGGTGAGCCCTGCCCACAGCCCGAGTACCCGACCTTCATCGTCGACTTCGGGCCGCGCTGAGCCGTCCGGTGGCCGAGCCTCACGGCAGCGGGTGGGAGATGCCGCGGGCGTGATCGGTGATGGCCGCGCCGACCACGGTGGCGGTCAGCGGCAGCACCTCCAGGCAGCGGCGTACCGCCGCGGCCATCAGCAGGTTCGGCACCCGCATGGAGAGCGTGCAGTGCGGCACCCAGCGCCCCGGCTGATAGTGCTCGACCAGGCCGATGCCGGCCCGGGCCAGCCGGTGGTGCACCTCGGCGTGGTGGGCCAGCAGTTCCGCGGTGGGGGCCGGGCCGAGCCAGAGCACCCGACCGACGAACTGGCCGGCGTGCTGGAACTCCAGCCGCAGCGGGGCGGCCACCACCATCCCGGCGAGGGCCTCGGACACCTGGTCCGGGTCGAAGCGCGGCGCCACCGCCAGCGAGACGTGCGGTCGGTGCCGCTGTTCCAGCAGCGACCGCATGCTCTGCACGCCCTCGGACTCCAACGCGTCCCAGAGCACCCGGATCCGCCGGCTGGCGTCGGTGTCGAGATACAGCTCCAGCGCCGCGACCACGCGATCACCCTAGAGGTCAGGTTTGCCCGGCCCGCTGGGCGGTACAGCCCGGGTGGCACCAACGGTGGAGGAGCGTGGACCCGTGGACGTGAACGACCTGCTGACGGAGGCGTACGACCGGCTGCCCGACCTGGTCGAGTCGGCCGTCGCCGGGCTGAGCCCGGAGCAACTGCGCCGAGCCCCGGCGGCCGGGGCGAACCCGGTCGGCTGGCTGGTCTGGCACCTGACCCGGATCCAGGACCACCACGTCGCCGACCTGTTGGGGGAGGAGCAGCTCTGGGTC
Source organism: Micromonospora sp. SL4-19 (assembly GCF_047921475.1). Lineage (NCBI taxonomy): Bacteria > Bacillati > Actinomycetota > Actinomycetes > Micromonosporales > Micromonosporaceae > Micromonospora > Micromonospora sp. SL4-19. The sequence continues at coordinate 112,939 of NZ_JBLROB010000013.1, read as the reverse complement.
ACCGGCGACTGGGCGCCACGGCTCGGGCGGAGCGCGGAGCCGGACGACACCGGCTTCGGGCACGGCCCCGAGCAGATCGCCGCCCTCCGACCGGAGAGCGGCCAGGTGCTCCTCGACTACCACCGCGCGGTGGCCGACCGGACCCGGGCGTACCTGCGCGGGCTGCGCCCGGCCGACCTGGACCGGGTGGTCGACGAGAACTGGGATCCGCCGGTCACCCTCGGCGTCCGGCTGATCAGCGTGCTGGAGGACGACCTCCAGCACGCCGGCCAGGCCGCGTACGTGCGCGGGCTCGTCGAGCGGGGATGACCGCCGGTACGCCGTCCGTGGGTCAATCCCGACTCACCCGATTCGGGTGAGTTGAGCTCACCCGTCGGGCGGGGAAGCTGCTGCGGACCATCGGACACGGGGAGGGGACGGATGGGCGGTTCGATCACGGAGCACCTGATAGAGCAGGTCGCCGGCCGGCACCCCGAGATCCCGGAGAACACGGCCGGCACGGTCCGCCTCGACCTGCACGACGGCGGAAGCACCGAACACTGGTATCTGACCATCGACCACCAGGACGTCCGGGTGGCCCGCGCTGCCGGCGACGCAGACATGGTCGTCCACGTCGACCGCGAGGTCTTCGAGCGGATCGCCACCGGCAGCCCACGACTGGTGTCGGCGTTGCTGCGCAACGACATAACCGTGCAGGGCGACGTGCGGCTGCTGTTGACGCTGCGCCGGCTCTTCCCGGGCCCGCCCGGGGCCCAGGACCCGCGCGGGGCCGGCCGGGGCGCGGGGCGCACGCCCGCGCCCGGGGCGGAGGCACGATGAGCACGGACCTGGTGCACGTCCTCGCCGGCAACTCGTTCGCGCTCAGCGACACGGAGGGCGACATGGAGGTCGACCCGCGGGTGCCGGCCGGCCTGTTCTCCTTCGACACCCGGTTCCTGTCCCGCTGGGTACTCACCCTCGACGGGGAGCGACTGCACGCCCTGTCGCGGGACGACCTGGCCTACTTCGAGACCCGGTTCGTGGTGGTCCCCGGGGCGGCCAGCCACTACGTGGACGCCGACGTGTCGGTGATCCGGCACCGGATCATCGACCGCGGCCTGCACGAGCGCATCACCGTGCTCAACCATTCGGCGGAGCCCGCCGAGATCACCGTGCGGATGGCGATCGCCAACGACTTCGCCGACACCGCCGAGATCCGCCAGCCGCGGCCGCGCCGACCGGTGGTCACCGCCAATTCGGCCCGCAGGCAGCTGCGGCTCTGCTACCAGCGCGATCGGTTCGTGCGGGAAACCGTCGTCACCAGCACCGCCGAGGTGGACGTCGACCAGGACGGCATGACCTTCCGGATCCGCATCGACCCGGACGGCGAGTGGCACACCGACCTGCAAGTCGAGATGATCATCCACGGTGCCGGCGACGAGGACGTGCGACGCAGCCTGGCGGCCCACCGCCAGGGGGTACACGATGACATGCACGAGGACCTCGGGCGGTGGCTCGGCCGCGCGCCGCAGCTCAGCGGCGAGCGGAAGGCCCTCGTGACGGCGTACGACCAGGCGCTGGCCGACCTGGCGGCGCTGCGCTACCTGCCGTGGTCGTTCGGCGAGCGGGTGCCGGTGGGCGGGCTGCCCTGGGCGATGGCGCTGTACGGCCGGGACGCCATCCTCACCTGCCTGGAGACGCTGCCGTTCACCCCCGAGCTGGCCCCCGCCACGCTGCGCATGTTGGCCCTGACCCAGGGCAGCCAGCTCGACGACCTGCACGACGAGGAGCCGGGCAAGATTCTCGCCGAGCTCAGGTACGGCGAGTCGGCCGCCTTCGAGGAGCAACCCACCGCGCCCTACTACGGCGCGGTCGACACCACCCCGCTCTTCGTTGTCCTGCTCGACGAGTACGAGCGCTGGAGCGGCGACACCGACCTGGTCCGGGAGCTGCGCCACCCGGCCCGGATGGCGCTGGACTGGATCGACGAGTACGGCGACCCGATCGGCGACGGTTACCTGCGCTACCAGCCGCGCAACACCGTCAGCGGGGTGGCCAACCAGGTGTGGCGGAACTCGCCGGACGCCGTCGTCGACCGGCACGGCCGCCAACCCGCGTTCCCCCGGGCCACCTGCGAGCTGCAGGGGTACGCGTACGACGCGAAGATCCGGGGCGCCCGGCTGGCCCGGGAGGTCTGGGGCGACCCGGCGTACGCCGACCGCCTGGAGGCCGACGCGGCGGCGCTGCGCAGCCGGTTCGACCGCGACTTCTGGCTGCCGGAGCAGGGGTACTACGCCCTCGCACTGGCCCCGGACGGGGAGCCGGTCGACGCGCTCACCTCCAACATCGGCCACCTGCTGTGGAGCGGGATCGTCGAGCCGGAGCGAGCCGATCCGCTCGTCAGGCACCTGTTCGGACCGGACCTGTTCTCCGGCTGGGGGGTGCGGACGTACGCCGTCGGCCAGCGCCCGTACAACCCGGTCGGCGCGCACCTGGGGGCGGTCTGGCCGTCGGACAACGCGATCGTCGCCGCCGGCCTGCGCCGCTACGGGTACGACGCCGAGGCGGCCCGGGTCGCGGCCGGGATGTTCGCCGTGGTGGAGACGCTCGGCGGCTCGGTGCCCGAGGCGATCGCCGGCTATCCGCGCCAGCTGACCAAGTACCCGGTCCAGCTCCCGATGGCCGGTCGGCCGCAGTCGTGGTCCTCCGGTGCGCTGCTGATGCTGCTCGCCACCATGCTCGGGCTGCGCCCCTGCGGCGACGACCTGCTGGTGGACCCGGCGCTCCCCGAGGAGTACGGCCTCATCGAGCTGCTGGACGTGCCGGGCCGCTGGGGACGCGCCGACGCGTACGGCCGGGGCCGGGCCACCCGCCGGCGCCCGTCGGTGCGCTGAGTGGGTCAGGGCCGGCCGTTGGCCTGGCCGGGCGGATCGGGGTCGGACCGCTCAGTCGGGTCGGCATGTGGCCCCTGTTGCTTGTCCCGCCCGTCGAGCAGCCGGTCGCAGTACCCGGCGACCTTCTCCGGCCCGCCGGCGGCCGAGACCAGGTCGGCGAACGGTGGGGCCTCCAACGGATGACGTCGCTGGCCCACCTGTGCCCGGTACGCCGTGCAGAGCCCGGCCAGCGACGCCGGCCTGCCCGGCCGGTCGGACGGGCCGGGGGCCGGGGTGGGTGGGGAGGGATCCGGTGCCGGCGAAAGGTGCGGGCCGGCTGCCGGCGCGGATCCGCTCCCGGTGCCGGCGCTCGGCGTCGCCGTGGCGTCATGGGCACCACCTGAAGGCCAGGGCCGGGCGCCGGTGGTGGCGGCCACCGCCACGCCGGCGGTGGTGGCCGCCAGCAGGGCGGCGAGCGTGACCTTCGCGCTGAACCAGCCGGCGCGGAACCGGTGCGCGGGAGGAGACACGACCACCGGGGCCGATCCGTCGAGCATCGCCCGGAACCCCCGCACGGCGGCAGCCTCGCCGCTGAGTTCATGCGTGCGGGGGGCGGACCGGACGGCGGCGAGGAGACGGATGAGCACCTCCGGACCCTGTTGCGGCGCGTCGCCGACAGGGCCGACGAGCAGACACTCGGCCTGCTCCTGGTCCATGTGGTGTGTGTCCATCTCGTGTCCCTCAGCGCCGGCACCGGTCGCGCCGTCACATCGGAAACCCGCTTGAACCCCCGGGCCAGGCAGTGAGATCGGTCACCCGGTGCGGCTCAGCCCATCGTCTTCGCCCCGTCGATCGCCTCGCGGATGATGTCGGCGTGGCCCGCGTGCTGTGCGGTCTCGGCGATGACGTGCAGCAGGACCCGGCGCACCGACCAGCTGGCCCCGGGCTCGAACCAGGGGGCGACCGGCAGCGGGTGGGCGGCGTCCAGGTCGAGGGTGGCGACCAGCGCATCGGTCTCCCCGGCAACCCGGTCGAACTCGGCCAGCAGCCCGGCGAGGCTCTCGCCTTCGGCCATCCGGAACTGCCCGACCCAGTCGATCGGCTCGCTCTGCATCGCCTCGGCGCCGCCCACGGCGAACCACATCCACCGTTCCTCTGTGGTCGCCACGTGCTTGATCAACCCGCCGAGGCAGAGCTCGCTGACCGTGCTGCGCTGGGCGGCCTGCGCGTCGGTCAGGCCCTGGACGGTCTGCCGGAGGAAGCCGCGGTGCCGGCGCAGGGAGGCGAGCAGATCCGCCCGCTCACCGGTGATGACCTGTTCGGACACGCTCATGCCGCCCGCCTTTCGATTGAGGACCGCGGACACCGTACGGCCCGCCACCGACAGTTTCCGCACCCCGCACAGATCGAGGAGGTCAACGCCGCGTACGCGTCGAGCCCGCCCGGGAGCGGGCGGGCTCGACGCGTGACCGGATGGGGTTCAGCCGCGCCAGGTGACCCCTTCCGAGTGCATTCCGGTGGCTTCCTCCAGCGCGTTGTCCGGCAGGTCGCCCTCGGCTTTGTCGTCGGGGAAGGTCCGTGTGGACGGCGCCGGATCCGGCGGTGCGCCCGGTCCCGCCTCGGCGACGCGGGTGGGCTCCACCGAGCCGAAGCCGTGCCGGCCGGCCGGCCGGCCGCCCTTCGCCGCCCCGGCCGCCCGGCGCTCACCGCGCCGCCCCTCGGGAACGGCCGGTTCCTCGCTGCCCTCGTCCATCGGTGCGTCCTCGCCGGCGCCCCACGGCGGATCGGCGTCGAAGCCGTCGGTGGTGCCCCACGGCGCGGCCGACTCCGGCCCCCGTCCCTCGCCCCTACGTGGGCGGTTCTTGCTGCTCATCGCCACCTCACCTGGCTGGGTTCCCGTGAATGCCCGTTACCGGCCGGGTCATGCCGGTTCGGCGTTCCCACCGCGCGGCCGGCGACCACGCCGTTGTGTGCCGCCGGCCGCGCGGGTCAGCGGCCGGCCCCGACCAGGTGCCGGGTCGCCATGCCCATGGCAGCCACCTTGCCGATCTTTGGGGCGCCGAACGCGGCGGCCTTGCCGATCTTCGGGGCGCCGAACGCGGCGGCCTTGCCGATCTTCGGGGCGCCTATCCCGATGACCTTGGCGACCATCACCGGCGACGACATCAGCCCTCCGGCCCGGAGGAGCATGCCCCGGAGCACCTGGCCCGGCTTCTGCTGCTCGCTCATGTAGGCGGTGACCACCACCAGCGCGCCGGTCAGCGCCGGCACCGCCCACTGGAGCAGCTTCATCTGCCGCTGACAGGAGGCGATGTTCGCCGGGGTCTGGTGGTTCGGTTCGGTGATTCCGTCGACCGGTGGGCCACCAGCACTCTGCAGCTTCATGCCGAGGAATCGGCTGTATCCGGTCACCGCCAGCGCGCCCAGGGTGAGCGCGGTCTTCACCGCGGTGGCCTTGCCGACCCCGGCCTGCCGGGCCATCCGCGGGGTCTCCGTGACCAGCTCGCCGACCGCGCCGGCGAGGTGCGCGCCGATCGCCGCCGCGTTGACCGGGGTCCAGCGCGCCCAGCCCGCCGACGCCACCGGCAGCCGTTGCGTGGCGTCGTCGATCTTCGCCGCCGCGCCGTTGACGCCGAGTGCCCCCATCAATGATCCGCCGAACCAGGCCGCCAGGCCCAGATCGTGCATCGAGCGCAACGCCGTGTGCCGTTCGGACATCTGATCCCCCTCCGCCGTGTTCGGGCGGTGCGGCTTACCCAGGTTCCGGCCGGCTACGCCCCCGGTCACCGAACGCTCCCGCCGCGGGTCACGTCGTCCGCACCCGCCCGTCGGGGGCGTCCGACTCAGCGTGGCAGGGTGGCGGCGAACGCGGCGACCCGGGCGGCCAGCGGGGCGGCGGCGCGTACCCAGGTGAAGTGGTCCAGCGGGGCGCCCGCCTCGGCCACGGTGTAGCGGTGCCGGGTCACCGGGGCGGCGGTGAGCTTGGCGCAGATGTGGTCCAGCGTTTCGTGCGGGGTGTACTGGTCGTCGTCGACGCTGACCGCGAGGACCGGGGTGCGCACCCGCCGGACCGCCGTCTCGGTGTCGACCCCGTCGAGCATCGGGAACCGGCCGGTTCGAGCCGTGTACGCCCAGTCCCGGATCACTCCGCGCGCCTGCCGGCCGCCGAACCCCCAGCCCGGCCAGACCCCGAGCAGCCGGGCCGCCGCCGCGATCCCCTGGGTGTACGGCAGGACACCCCACCCGCGCAGCCCCGGGTACCCGCGCCACCAGGGCAGGCCGACCGCCACCAGGGCCAGGCCGTCCACCGCGTCGGCGTCGTGCAGGGCCTGGTGCAGCACCGCGGCCTGCCCACCGAGGGAGTGCCCGAGCAGCATCCGGGCGCGCCCGTCGAGTCGGGGCTTGAGCGCGTCGAGCACCGCGCCCACGTCGGCGGCGAGTTCGGCGTACCCGTACCGGCAGGTGCGGGCGGGCGGCGGGGTGCTCTCGCCGGTGCCGCGCAGGTCGGCCACGATCACGGCCAGGCCGGCGTTGCGCAGCGCGGCCGCGAACGGCCGGTAGTAGCGGGCCCGCACCCCCATGGCCGGCCAGATCACCACCACCGGCGCGCCGGGTGGCCCGTCGGGCTCCGGATAGACCTGGACGCCGAGGCGCGCCCCGTCGACGTCGACGTACTCCTGCACGTACTCCCGGCTCATCGGCCCAGGCTACGGCGGCAGGCTACCGCCGGGTAGCCAAGGGTGCGCCGGCGTGCGCGGCACCCGTGCGCGAGCGGCGGGTCCGCCGGGTCGGCCGGCTCCGGCGGTGCGACAGGATCCGTCGGGTCGGAGATCTGATTCGGGGACCAAAGCCCCTGGTCGGAAGCGCGCGAAACGACGAAGCTAGAAAAGAGGAACAGGAGGCTCCTGTTTTGTGGCCCCTGGCCCGAACCCATCTCCGGGAGGTGCCCGTGTCCCCGTCATCGCTCTCCGCGCTGTCCGAGGAGCAACTCACCCTGGCCTACGCGACCGACAGCGGACGCAGCGCCCGGACCGTGCACGGCGGCGCGGCCTCGCCGCTGCGGCAGACGCTGATCGCCCTGGTCGCCGGAAACGCGCTGGCGGAGCACGCCAGCCCCGGCGACGCGACGCTCCAGGTGCTGCGCGGCCGGGTCCGGCTGGTTGCCCAGGACCGGTCCTGGTCCGGGGAGGCAGGGGACCTGCTGGCGATCCCGGACGCCCGGCACGCGTTGCACGCCGACGAGGACTCGGTGGTGCTGCTCACGGTTGCCCGCGGATGAGCGCCCCGCTGCCCCGGCCGGCCGGTGACGTCGTCGGCCGCCCTGCCGCCTCGCCGGCCCGGCCCGCCCCGCCACCGGCGGCGGCCCGGCCGGCACCGCCACCGGGAGCCGCCCGACCCGCCCGGTCCCGCCGGCACCGCTTCCTGCCGCCGCAGCACGGCGCCTGGGCGATGCTGCTCCTCCCGTACGCCGCGGCGGTCTGCGTCACCGGCCTCCGGTGGCCGGATCTTCCGCTGCTCGGTGCCTGGCTGGCCGGCTACCTCTTCTCCTACTACGCCCTGCTGGCCGTGAAGACCGGCCGCACCGACCGGGTACGCCCGCAACTGCTCGCCTACGGCGGCGCGGCCGCGCTGCTCGCGGCACCGGTGCTGCTCGCCCGGCCCGCGGTCCTCGGCTACGCCCCGCTCTACGCCCTCCTCGTCGCGGTGAACGTCTGGTACGCCCGGCGGCGCCGGGAGCGGGCCCTGGCCAACGACCTCGCCTCGGTGGCACAGAGCGTGCTGATGGTGTTCGTGCTGGCCACCGTCGCCGGGGTGTCGCCCGCCGCCCTGACCGGCGTCGCCGGCGCCGTGGCCGCGTACCTGGTCGGCACGGTCCTGTACGTCAAGACGATGATCCGGGAGCGCGGGAGCGCCGGCTACCGGTGGGCGTCGCTGGCGTACCACCTGGCCGCGCTGCTGGTCGCGGTGGTCTGGTGGGGGCTGGCGGTGGCCGTGGTGTTCGCGCTGCTGCTGCTGCGCGCGGCGGTGCTGCCCGGCCGGCGGCTGACCCCGGTCCGGGTCGGGATGATCGAGCTGGTCGGCTGCCTGTCGGTGCTCGCCGTGGTCGTCGGGCACTGGGCCTGACGGCCCGGCGTGACGGCCGTCGACAACGCGAAGGGCCGGTGCCGGGCACGTACGCCCGGCACCGGCCCCGACCACTGCGGGGGCGACGGAACTCAGCCGCGCAGCATGCCCGGACCGAACACCTCGTAGGCGATTCGCTCCGTGGGTACGCCCCGGCGCAGCAACCCGCCCCGCACCGTGGCCATGAACGGCACCGGTCCGCAGAGGTGCACCTGCGCCCCGGGGGAGAGCGGGATCAGGTCCGGGTCGACGAGGCCGCCGGCGACGTCCGCCTTCAACCCGGCCAGCTCGCCGTCGGCGGCGTCCTCGTACCAGAGGCGCACCGACAGGTTCGGCAGCCGCTCCTGGAGCCCGGGCAGCTCGTCGCGTCGGGCATGGGTGGCGCCGGCGCGGTCGGCGTGCACGAGCACCACCGGGCGCTCGGGCTCGGTGGCGGCCAGGTGCTCCAGGGCCGCCATCGCCGGGGTGACGCCGATGCCGGCGCTGACCAGTAGCAGCGGTTCGCCCTCGCCGATCGCGCTGACCTCACCGAACGGTGGGCTGAGCCGGAGCGTGTCGCCGACGGACACCTGCTCGTGCAGGTGGGTGGAGACCATGCCGTCGGGCGCGCCGGCGGTGCCGCGTACCCGCTTGACGGTGATCTGCCAGTGATCGACGCCGGGCCGGCCGGAGAGGCTGTACTGCCGGATCTGCTGCCCCCGGTCACCGTCCAGGTCGACCGCGACCGAGACGTACTGGCCCGGGGTGAAGGTGGACACCGGGGCGCCGTCGGCCGGGACCAGGGTGAACGACACGACGTCGGCGGTCTCCCGGGCCTTCTCCGCCACTCGCCAGTCCCGCCACACCGCGCCGTCCTCCGCGACCCCGGCGACGGTGTAGAGCCGCGCCTCCCGGGCGATCAGCTCGCAGGCCAGCAGCCAGTACACCTCGTCCCAGGCGGCGGCGACCTCCGGCGTGACGGCGTCGCCGAGCACCTCGCCGACCGCGGCGAGCAGGTGCCGCCCGACGATCGGGTACTGGGCGGCGGTGATGCCCAGCGAGGCGTGCTTGTGCGCGATCCGGTCCAGGATCGGGCCCCACGGCATGCCACTGCTGCCGCCGGTCAGGTGCTCGGCGTACGCGGCCACGGCGGCGGCGAGCGCGGCCTTCTGCTGCCCGGTGGCCTGGTTGCCCCGGTTGAAGATGTCCAGCAGCTCCGGGTGGGCGTCGAACATGCGCTGGTAGAACCGGCCGGTGATGGCCTCACCGTGGGCCTGCACGGCGGGCAGGGTCGCCGCCACCACCGCTGCTGAGGATTCCGAGAGCACTACTACTCCTTCGGGCTTCTGACTGGGTCGAGCCCCACTGAACAGGCATCTAGGATTCCTCTTCAGGGTCGAAGGTCCCGGGTGCCGCGTAGCCCTGGTCACATCGCCGCAGCCGACCAGGTCGGCCGGTGTCGCGGGTTGCCGCCGCTGGTTAGGGTCGAGCGGTGAAGCTCAACCGGTCGACGGACATGGCGTTGCGGATCGCGATGCTCACCGCCGCGTCTCCGGCCCGGACGACCGTCGACGAGATCGCCACCCGGCTGGCGCTGCCCCGCAGCCACGTCGCCAAAGTGGTGCAGCGGTTGCAGCGGCTCGGCGTGCTGGTGACCGTCCGGGGCCGCTCCGGCGGCGTGGCCTTCGCCGAGCACGCCGGGGAGCTGACCGTCGGGCAGGTGGTCCGGGCCTTCGAGGGGGACGACGAGGTGGTCTCCTGCCAGCAGTCGGCGTGCCCGCTGATCCCCGGCTGCCGGCTCCGCGGGGAGCTGCGCCGGGCCCAGGCCGCCTTCCTCGGCGTGCTCGACGGGGTACGCCTCGGCGACCTGGTCGACGGCGCGGCCGGTCCGCTACTGCTCGCCCTCGGCGCGTCGGCGGCACGCGGCTGAGGCTTCGACCGTGGGAGGATCAATGAGCGTCTCGCATCCGGTGTTCGCCCGGGCTTTCATCCGGGCCAGTGTGGCGATGGACCAGGCCGGCGTGGCCGAGCACCGCCATCGCCTGGTCGCCGGATTGCGGGGCCGGGTGGTCGAGGTGGGCGCCGGCAACGGCCGGAATTTCCCGCACTACCCGTCGACCGTCACGAGCGTGCTCGCGGTCGAGCCGGAGCCGCGGCTCCGCGCCGCCGCCCGCGCCGCGGTGGCCGACGCCCCGGTCGCGGTCACCGTGACCGACGGCCTCGCCGAGGCGCTGCCGGTCGCCGACGCCTCCGTCGACGCGGTGGTGTTCTCGCTGGTGCTCTGCTCGGTGTCGGACCAGGCCGTCGTGCTGCGTGAGGCGCGTCGGGTGCTGCGCCCGGGCGGGCAGCTCCGCTTCTACGAGCACGTCGTCGCCGACACCCCGGGGCTGCGTCGCGCCCAGCGCTGGGCGGACGCGACGATCTGGCCGCTGTTCTGCGCCGGCTGCCACACCGGCCGCGACACGGTGGCGGCGATCCGGGCCGCCGGCTTCACCGTCGGTGAGCTGGACCGGTTCCGCTTTCCGCCCTCGGGGATCCCGATGCCCGCGTCGCCGCACGTGCTCGGCACCGCGCGCACCTGACATCGTCGCGTCCGGCCGCCGGCTCGACCCTCGCGCCACCCGGCCTGGGGGCGGCCCGCCCGTCACCAACCTCAGGCCCGGTGGAACTCCGCGCGCCAGCGGATCCCACCGTCGGTGGCGACGATCTCCTCGACCCCTGCCGGGGTCAGCGGGCCGGCGGCGAAGGCGTCGACCTCGGCCCGGATCAGCGGCCAGGGCGGGCCCTCGACCGCCTCGTCGTCCCGCCGGCCGGCGGCGATCACCAGCAGCGTCCCGCCCGGCGCGACCAACCGGCCGACCGCCGGGATCGCCCGCTGCCGCAGCTCGGCCGGCAGTGCCTGCACGTTCATGCTCTCCAGCACGAAATCGAACCCGTCCAGCCAGCCACCGGGCGGGTCGAGCAGGTCGGCGGTCTCGTACCGGACGGGCGAGCCGGGGTGGCGGCGGCGGGCCGCCCGTACCGCCGTGGGAGAGATGTCGAAGGCGACGGTGGCGAAGCCGAGGCGGGCCAGATGTTCGGCGTCGCGGCCGAAGCCGCACCCGACGACCACGGCACGCCGACCGGATCCGTCCGGCCGGGTCCGGTCGGTCCATTCGCTGAGCAGGGAATGCGCCCGCTCGAGGTCCCACGGGACGACCGCCTCGCCCCGCTCGGCGTCGGCGTACAGCCGCTCGAACCAGCCGGCCGGATCGCTCTCGGTGGTGACCGGGGAAGACAACCGGTGGGTCGGATTGTTGTCGTGCACGGACGCCTCCTTGCTTTGAGAAGCCCTGGATTGGGCGGCAGCACGGATCCCGCGCCGCAGCCTAACCGGACGGCGCACCGCACCCGGTGCCACAGCTCTGTCGGGGTGCCGGGCTAGGCTCGCTCCGGCGCGCCGCGCGTGGCGATCGAGTTGGGGGTATCGACACGGTGAGCGGCACCACACCGCCGAGACCTGGGAGTACGACCAGTTGACCGCACAGCCTGAGACCCTGTACGGGGCCGACGACCTGACGCACCTGGAGGGGCTGGACGCCGTCCGCAAGCGCCCCGGCATGTACATCGGCTCGACCGACAGCCGTGGCGTGGGTCACCTCGTCAACGAGATCCTTGACAACTCCACCGACGAGGGTGTCGCGGGTCACGCCACCAAAGTCGAGGTGATCCTGCACGCCGACGGCTCGGTGCAGGTCGACGACGACGGCCGGGGCATCCCCACCGATGTGCACGCCAAGTCCGGCATCTCCGGTGTCGAGCTGGTGTTGACCCGGCTGCACGCGGGCGGCAAGTTCGGTGGCTCGGGCTACAAGACCTCCGGCGGTCTGCACGGCGTGGGCGCCTCCGCGGTCAACGCGCTCTCCCGGCGGTTCGACGTCACGGTCCGCCGCGGCGGCAAGATCCACTCGATGTCGTTCCGGCACGGCGTGCCGGGGATCTTCGAGGGGGACGGCCCGGACGCGCCGTTCACCCCCGGCCCGGGCCTGCAGATCGTCGGCGCCATGAAGCGCCGCCAGCCGACCGGCACCTCGATCCGCTGGTGGCACGACCCGCGTTACTTCGAGACCGGCGCCAAGCTCGACACCGAGGCGGTCCGGCTCAAGCTGCGCAACACCGCCTTCCTCGTCCCCGGCGTGGCGTACCGGCTGCGCGACGAGACGGGGGAGGAGGTCGTCGAGGAGAACTTCCACTTCCCCAACGGACTGACCGACATGGTGGAATACCTCGCCCCGGCCGGTGACCGCCCGGTCTCCGGCGCGCTGCTGGTCACCGGCGAGGGGACCTACCGGGAGAACGCCGCCGACGCCAACGGCGTGATGCAGTCCAACGTGCAGCGCCGGGCCGAGGTCGAGGTCGCGTTCCGCTGGGGCACCGGATACGAGCGCACGGTGGAGTGCTTCACCAACACCATCCGCAACGCCCACGGCGGCACCCACCGCAAGGGCTTCGAGCGTGCCCTGGTGCGTACCCTCGCCGAGGCCGCCCGCAACACCCGCGGGCTGCTCAAGCCCAAGGAGGACGCGCCCACCCTGGACGACGTGCTGGAGGGCATGACCGCGGTGGTGCACGTCCGGATCCCGGAGCCGCAGTTCACCTCGCAGACCAAGGACGAGCTCTCCACCGCCGGCATCACCAAGGTGCTGCAGGGCCTCGTCGAGCAGCACCTCAAGGCCTGGCTGGAAGACCGCAGGACCAAGGCCGAGGCCCGTACGGTGCTCCAGAAGATCGTCGACGCGGCCCGGGTCCGGCTCACCCAGAAGCAGCAGAAGGACGCCGCTCGGCGCAAGACCGCCCTGGAGGGCGCGTCGATGCCGGCCAAGCTGGTCGACTGCCGCGCCACCGGGGTGGACCGCAGCGAGCTGTTCATCGTGGAGGGTGACAGCGCCCTCGGGACGAGCCGGATGGCCCGCTCCTCGGAATACCAGGCTCTGCTGCCGATCCGGGGCAAGATCCTCAACGTGCAGAAGGCGAACCTCCAGCAGGTGCTGGACAACGCCGAGTGCGCGGCGATCGTGCAGGTGCTCGGCGCCGGGTCGGGGCGTACCTTCGACCTCTCCGCGATGCGCTACGGCCGGGTCCTCATCATGGCCGACGCGGACGTCGACGGCGCGCACATCCGTACCCTGCTGATCACGCTCTTCGCCCGCTACATGCGCCCACTGATCGAGGCGGGTCGGCTCTTCGCCGCGATGCCGCCCCTGCACAAGATCACCACCAAGGGGCGCAATCCGCAGACCGTCTACACCTACACGCAGGCCGAGATGGAGGCGACGGTCCGCAAGCTGGAGAAGGCCGGCAAGCAGATCGTCACCCCGATTCCGCGCTTCAAGGGCCTCGGCGAGATGGACGCCGACGAGCTCTGGGAGACCACCATGAACCCGGCCACCCGCGCGGTCCGCCGGATCACCCTCGACGACGTCGAGGCCGCCGAGCGGATCCTCGAACTGCTCATGGGGGAGAAGGTCGAGCCCCGCCGCAACTGGCTCATCGAGTCGGCCGACCGGGTCGACCGGGAAGCCATCGACGCCTGACCACCGGGTTCGTTCGGAAGGAAGCTGAACCATGGCACGCCGCAAGGAAGACCGCGCCAAGGCGGACCTGTCCGCCTTCGACCAGGCCGGTGCGCGGGTCTTCGACAACCCGCTGGTCACCGAGGTCTCCGACTCCTACCTGGAGTACGCCTTCTCGGTCATCCACTCCCGTGCCCTGCCCGACGCCCGGGACGGCCTCAAGCCGGTGCACCGGCGCATCCTCTGGTCGATGTACGAGCAGGGCCACCGCCCGGACCGCGGCCACGTGAAGTCGGCCCGGATCGTCGGCGACTGCTTCGTGGCGGGCACGCTCGTCTCGGCACCCGCGGGTCTGCGCCCGATCGAGGATGTCGAGATCGGTGACATGGTCCTGGACGGCGACGGGAAGGCTGTCCCGGTGACGGCCGTCTACGAGAACCCGAACTCGGACCTGGTCCGAATCACCTGGAGCAACGGCCACACCATGACCGTGACTCCCGGGCAGCGGTTCCGTGTCGTGGGCGAAGACCTGAGTTTTCGTTGGGTCGAGGCCCGAGACCTTGCGGGCCATCTCACGGTGGCGTACGGCAGGAGTCGTTCGACAGCGGCGTCGTCGCGCGGTGACGTCTACGGCTATGTCCGTGGACTGGTGGTCGCCGAAGGCTTCGCCGTCGACCGGTCCCGCACGGCGGATGGCCGCGTACGGGTACACATGTGTGACGTCGAGCCACTCGATGTCGCGCACGGGTGGGCCATCGCGAACGGCTTGAACGCCTCGCGTGGCAAGCGTGAAGCACAGGAGCCTGGTCATCGGGATCAACACATCCTGACCTTTGCCCGTCACGAGGGCCTGCTTGAGGTCGCCACGCCGCTCAGCCACGACAAGCGGGTACCGGCCGACATCCTTGAGGACCGCTCGGCGTGGGCGCCGTTCCTCGCCGGCTTCTTCGACGGAGACGGCTATGTCCGCAAGCGGTTCCGGGAGCTCGTCTTCGTGAGCACCAGCCAGGTACTGGTGCGTCAGATCTACGCCATGCTGTCCGATCTTGGGCTGCACGGTCACCACTGGACCAGCCGACGGAGCAACCACCGAATGCTGCTCGGCGTGTCCGTGACCGGACGGGACGCTGCGGTCCTTGCTGAGCTGCTCCTGCCTTGGGTGCGGATCGGGTACAAGGGCGACGGTCTTCGGCGGGTGATGGAAGTCGGATACCAGTACGGCGGCAAGCAGGGTAACGACCGGCTGCCCTGCGGGCCGGTGATGCAGGAGTTCTCCGCCGCCCACCAGGGAGGCGGTTGGTTCCGGGACGAGGCGGGTAACGCCTTCCGAGCCTCACTGTCTGGGGCTGGCGGCGTGCGCTACGGAAAGGACCGCAACGGCGTGCCGCTGGCTGAGCGGTCGTTCCCTCTCTGGCGGGCCGAGCGGGACGGGTGGATCCATAAGCTTCGGCGGATCGGCTCGCCTGTCGCCGAGCGCCTCGAACACCTCACGGGCCGCTCGTTCCTTCGAGTGGTCTCGGTCGAGGCGGTGGCACCGGCCACCACGTACGACATCCAGGTCGGCTCCGACGAGCATGCCTTCGTCGCCGAGGGCTACGTGGTGCACAACTGCATGGGTAAGTACCACCCGCACGGCGACACTGCCATCTATGACGCAATGGTCCGCCTCGCCCAGGACTTCTCGCTCAACGTGCCGCTGATCGACGGGCACGGCAACTTCGGCTCGCCGGACGACGGCCCGGCCGCCGCCCGCTACACCGAGGCCCGGATGTCCCGCGAGGCGATGCTGCTCGTCGGCGAGCTGGGTGAGGACACCGTCGACGTCGAGCCCAACTACGACGGCTCGCTCACCCAGCCCACCGTGCTGCCGGCGGCCTTCCCCAACCTGCTGGTCAACGGCGCGTCCGGGATCGCGGTCGGCATGGCCACCAACATGATCCCGCACAACCTGGGCGAGGTCGTCCAGGCGGCCCGCTGGCTGATCAACCACCCGGACGCCACGCTGGACAAGCTCATGGAGTTCGTCCCCGGCCCCGACCTGCCCACCGGCGGGCTGCTGCTCGGCCTCGACGAGGTGCGCCGGGCGTACGAGACCGGGCGCGGCGTGGTGCGGATGCGCGGCCGGGTGCAGGTCGGGCCGCTGGAGGGCAGCCGTGGCCGGCAGGCCATCACCGTCACCGAGCTGCCGTACGGCATCGGCGCGGAGAAGGTCATCGCGGCGATCACCAACGAGGTCAACAAGACCAAGCGGCTGTCCGGCATCGCCGACGTCAAGGACCTTACCGACCGGGAGAACGGCACCCGGCTGGTCGTCGAGTGCAAGGTCGGGGTCAACCCGCAGGCGCTGCTGGCCGACCTCTACCGGCTCACCCCACTGGAGCAGTCCTTCGGTGTGAACAACCTGGTCCTGGTGGACGGCCAGCCGCAGACCCTGGGGCTCAAGGAGCTGCTGGAGGTCTTCCTCGCCCACCGGTACGAGGTGGTGACCCGGCGCAGCGCGTACCGCAAGCGCAAGCGGGAGGAACGGCTGCACCTGGTCGACGGTCTGCTGATCGCCCTGCTCGACATCGACAAGGTGGTCAGGCTGATCCGGGCCAGCGAGGACGCCCAGGCCGCCAAGGACGGCCTGATGCAGAAGTTCAAGCTCTCCGAGATCCAGGCGACCTACATCCTGGACACCCCGCTGCGTCGACTCACCAAGTACGACCGGCTGGAGCTGGAGGCCGAGCAGGAGAAGCTGCGCGCCGAGATCGCCGACCTGTCGAAGATCCTCGACGACCCGAAGGTGCTGCGGAAGCTGGTCTCCGACGAGCTGGCCGCCGTGGTCAAGCAGTTCGGCGCCCCGCGCCGCACCACGCTGGTCGACGGGGATCTCAAGGAGGTGCTG
Source organism: Micromonospora sp. SL4-19 (assembly GCF_047921475.1). Lineage (NCBI taxonomy): Bacteria > Bacillati > Actinomycetota > Actinomycetes > Micromonosporales > Micromonosporaceae > Micromonospora > Micromonospora sp. SL4-19. The sequence goes on along the minus strand of NZ_JBLROB010000013.1, from coordinate 96,545 downwards.
GCCGCCTCCGTACCGGCCGGGCCGCTGGAGGTCGCCGACGACCCGTGCCAGGTGATCCTCTCCGCGACCGGGCTGGTCGCCCGGACCGCGGCCGAGTCGGAGGAGGCCACCGAGGGGCGCCGGCGCAGCGGCCGGGTCAAGCACGACGCGGTACGCGCCGTGGTGCACTCCACGGCGCGTGGCCGGGTGCTCCTGGTCACCAGCGCCGGGCGGGCCTTCAAGATCGACGTGCTGCCGCTGCCGGTGCTGCCCGAGCAGTCCGGCACGGTGTCGCTGCGCGGCGGCATGTCCGCTGCCGAGCTGGTGCCGCTGGAGCCGGGGGAGACGGTGGTGGGTCTGGCGCCGCTCGGCCCGACCGCCGAGGGCTCGCCGGGCCTGGCGCTGGGCACCCGGCAGGGCGTGGTGAAGGTCTGCGCACCGGAGTGGCCGGTCCGCTCGGACGAGTTCGAGGTGATCTCCCTGCGCGACGGGGACGAGGTGGTCGGGGCGACCTGGCTCACCGACGGCGGCGAGACCCTGGCGTTCATCTCCTCGGAGGCGTCGCTGCTGCGGTTCGCGGCGTCCCTGGTGCGACCGCAGGGCATCAAGGGCGGCGGCATGGCCGGCATCAGCCTGACGGCCGGGGCGAGCGTGGTCTTCTTCGGCGCGGTCCGCACCGACGACCCGGGGCGCGGCGAGCCGATGGTGGTCACCTCGACCGGCGCCACGGTCAAGGTGACGCCGTTCAAGGCGTACCCGGCGAAGGGGCGGGCGACCGGCGGGGTGCGCGCGCAGCGGTTCCTCAAGGGTGAGGTGGACCTGGCGGTGGCCTGGGTGGGCCCGCGTCCGGTCGGCGCGACCGCCACCGGCGACCCGGTGGAGCTGCCCCCGGCGGATCCGCGCCGGGACGGCTCCGGCTTCGCCGTGATGCTCGGCCCGACGGTCGTCGGTCACGTCATCGAACGCGACTGACCCCGCCCCGCTGTTGCCGGCGTCAGGCCACCCCGGCGGGGCGGAACTGGACGCTGACCCGGGGGCCGACCGGCCGGGCGGTCTTCGGGACGGCGTGCTCCCAGGTGCGCTGGCACGACCCGCCCATCACCACCAGGTCGCCGTGGCCGAGCGGGAAGCGCAGGCTCGCCGCGCCGCCGCGGGGACGCAGCAGTAGCGGGCGCGGGGAGCCGAAGGAGACGATGGCCACCATCGTGTCGGTGTGCGCCGAGCGGCCCAGGGTGTCGCCGTGCCAGGCCACGCTGTCCCGGCCGTCCCGGTAGAGGCACATCCCTGCGGTGACGAAGGGCTCGCCCAACTCGGCCGCGTAGTGCCGGGTGAGCGCCTCGCGTGCCTCGGTGAGCACCGGGTGGGGCAGCGGTCGGCCGGTGCCGTACCAGCACAGCAGGCGGGGGACGTCGACCTCGGTGTCGTACATGGTGCGGCGCTCGGCCCGCCACGGCACGTCGCCCAGCAGGATGTCGAGCACCGGGTCGGAGCCACGCACCCAGCCGGGCAGGTGGTCGACCCAGGCGCCCCGGCTCAGCTGGTGCCGGCGCAGCTGGCCGGCGAGCGGACCCAGGGCCGGCCCCTGCGCGGCGAAGTCGAGCATCGAGGGCTGGTAGGCGACGTCGGACACGTCGCTGATCCTACCGCGCTCTCGAACAGGCGTACGAGGATCAGCGGCTCGGGGTGTCAACGGGTAGGGTCCCCGGCGGCGGCGCCACCGTGGGTGCCGTCGCGGGCGGCGCTCCGATCCACCCGCCGACGACCCGCCTAGGAGGAGGCGCGCGTGCTGGTGATCCTGCTGACGGTCGGGTTGCCGGCATGACCAGCGCCCCGACGGTCACCCCCGCCGTCCGGCTGCCGTCGCTGACCGGGCTGCGCTGGATCGCCGCCCTGCTGGTCTTCGGCTTCCACGTCGGGACCATGCGGATCATCGCCGAGCCCGACTACCAGGCGGTGGTGGGCCGAGTGTTCAGCCTCGGCCTGTCCGGCGTGGAGTTCTTCTTCATCCTCAGTGGATTCGTGCTGGTCTGGTCGTACCGGGACGGCGAGCCCCGGTGGACCTTCCTGCGCCGGCGGCTGGCCAAGATCTATCCGAACCACCTGGTGACCTGGGCGGCGGCGCTGCTCGTCGCGTTCTGGTTCGCCGACCCGGTCGCCCTCTGGGCCGCGCTCGGCAACCTCGCTCTGGTGCAGGCATGGAACCCCGCTCCCGGCTACTTCTACAGCATCAACACGGTGAGCTGGTCGCTCTCCTGCGAGCTCGCCTTCTACCTCTGCCTGCCGTTCGTGCTGCCCCTGCTGCGTCGGGCCCGCGGCGGCCTGCTGTGGGCGGTGGTGGTCGCCGCGCCGTTGCTCATCGTGGCGCTCTGGCCGGGCCAGCTCCTGGTGCCCGAGGAGAGCCGGTGGTGGTTCACCCAGATCTTCCCGGTGGTGCGGTCGCTGGAGTTCTGGATGGGCGTGGCCGCGGCCGAGCTGATGCGCCGGGGCCGCTGGCGGGGACCCGGGCTGACCCTGGCCAGCCTGCTCTTCGTCGCCACCTGGGTGGTCGCCGCGCAGTGGATCCGCGCGGAACTCTGGGCGGCCCTGCTCGCGGTGGCGTACCTCCTGGTCATCACCGCGGTGGCGGACGCCGACGTGCATGGTCGGCGCACGCCGTGGCGGTCGCGTCCGATGGTCTGGCTCGGTGAGGTCTCCTTCGCCTTCTACCTGGTGCACGTGCTGGTGATGCAGACCGTGCTGCGGCTCACCGGCCACTGGGACGCGGGGGCTCGGGGCTGGCGCGGCTGGTGGGGACTGCTCGCCGTGCTCGGCTTCCTGCTGGTCAACCTGCTGCTCGCCGCTGCCCTGCACCGCTGGGTGGAGATGCCGATGATGCGCCGGCTCGGCCCCCGCCGGGTCCGCGCGCAGGCCCGCCCCGCCGCGCCGTCGCCAGCCGCCGTCGGGCCGGTCGAGGCCCGCGTGCCGCGGCCCAGATCGATCGAGTACGCCGGGCGGCGCGACCCGGACTGAGCCGGCACCACCGTCCACGCTGGTCGGTGGCCTGGTCCGGGTCGTGCGACACGCCCGGCCAGGTGCCGTACGGCAGCCTCGACGGTAGGTTGGGGACGTGCTTCCGATCGCGCTCACCTGTCCCGTGTGGTGGGTGGCGCGCTGGGCGGCCCGTGTGTTCGCCAGCCTGGCCGTGGTCGTCGCCTGTTCGCTCGGTGCCGCCACGCTGCCCGTCGCCTCGGCCGTGGCGGCGCCGGCGGCTCCCCGCACCGCCGCCGGCCCGGTCGACACCTCGGCCCTCCGGGCCGGGCACCTCGTGGCTCCCGGCGCCGACCCGGCTCTCCGGGCCGTGATCCACTGGTCCGACCGGGCCGCCGACCCCGTCGGTCAGCGGTCGCCCTCGCCGGAGCCGCCGACCGGGGCCGGTTCGGCCGGGGCCGCGACCGGCTCCGCCGAGCGGATCGGGCCGAGGGCATCCCACACCGGCGCGGCCGGCACCGGCGAGCGGCAGGTCGTCCCGGTCGGCGCGCCGGACCCGGTGGCCCAGCGGGGCGTCGTGGTCGTTCCGGTCGACCGGCTCCGCGTCCTGGTCGGGCTGCTCCCGGCGACCGTCGGCTCCCGGGCCCCGCCCGCCCGCTGACGAGCCGGGTGGGCCTCCGGCCCGCCCTCGCCGCACCACCGAACCTCACCCCGCACCCCCTGTGGCCCGGCGGCGCCCGGTACCCGGCCGCGCCCCCGCCCCACGGGCCGTGCGGACCTCTCCACCACGCCTGTCCCGTGAGGTGCCGATCATGAAGCAGACCGTTCTCTACCACTTCCTGACCAAGGTCCCCGAGGCCGTCGCCATCTGGTCGGCCCTGCTCGTGCTCGCGCTGGGCGTGCTCGCCGCCCTGCTCGCCCGGCCGGAGCGGGACACGCCGCCCGATGTCGCCCCCGATCCGGCCGCCGAGGAGGCGGCCCGCCGCGCCGACCTGAGCCGGTACGCCGATGAGGTGGCGGTGGCCGCCAGCGGTGCCGCGCAGACCGCCCGCCGGCGCCGCGAGCAGTGGCTGGCCGCCCAGGACGCGGCCGACCGGGCCTGGCAGGGGTACGACGAGGCCGAGGCGGCGGCCCGCCGCCTCGCCGGCACCGCCGTGCTGCCCGCGCCGCGTACCCCGCGTACGCCGGCCGAGTACGCGGCCCGGGAGCGGTGGTTGCACCACGCCGCGATGGAGGCGCACTGGCGGGGCGACCTGACCGCCCGGCAACTCGCCGACGTCCTCGCCCATCGCAACGGATGGGATCCGCGCCGGCACCCGGCCGAACAGGAGATCGTTCTGGCCCGGGCGGTACGCGACGGCCGGCGGGCCGGCTGGCGGGCCGCCGCCGAACGGGAACAGCGGGCCTGGCGCGACGCCGAGCTGGCCGCCGAGGCGGCCCGCACCCTGGCCGCGGAGGCGTACGCGGCGGCCGAGGCCCTGCGGCCCGGCCGGATCCCGGTACGCCGTACCGAGCCGGCGAGCCGGGCCCGCACGTCGGTGCCGGCCGGCGCGGCCGGTGCCGGGGCCACCCGTTGGCGTCCGGCGCGGGTCGGCTGAATCGTTACGAAATTTGGGTGATCCCCGTCACGCTGGTTTCGGAAACGGTCATCCGGATCAGCTCGGACGATCGACCCCCGCAATTCAGGTAGGTCGTCCACCCGATGTCTGATTCTCGCCCGTCAGTCCCGTGATAACTGCTCGTCCCATTGAGTGAAATCAGTTACCAGCTGTTCTGGTCGACGGCGTGATTTGGATGTTTAAGCAGGTGGGAGTGCTTGGCAGGGGGCGTACCCACCGGTACTGTCGGCGCGTCCGGTGCGGTTTTCGATCGCAAGAGGCGACGCCGCTCCGACCCGCTTAATCGTGATCTTACGAACCGGGGACCCATTGCAACACGGGGGTGAATCCGCGAGCTGCGGCCCGCGGTAGGGCGTACTTCCCGCCCGAATCCGTCAGCTAACCCGGTAGGCGGCCGTGGAAGGAGTGCCATCCTCGTGCCATCGACCCCCCGATCCTCCCCCCGCCTCCACGGCGTGGTGGTGCCGTTGCTCGCCTGACCGGCGAGTCGACCACCGGTAACCGCCCCCGCAGCCCGGTCCACCGGGCTCGTCCCCTTCCCGCGGCACCCCGCCCAGGAACGCGCGTGAGCTCCTCCGCGTGTCGGGCCGGCGTGTGCCCGCTCAGGAAAACCGTGGAGGAACACGTGAAGCATCGTCTGAACCGTCAACCGCGGCTGAACCGTCAACTGCGGCGCCTCGCGACCCGGCGCTCGTACCAGATCGTCGCCGGCTCCGCCGCGGCGCTCGTGCTGGCCGGCGGGACCGGTGCCGCGCTGGCCAACGGCCACGACGCGCCCGTCCGCCAGGAGCACACGGCCGCCGTCGCCGAGCTGGCTCCCCAGCCCGCTGAGGTCGCGACCAACGGCGAGGCGCTGGCCGCCGCCGCTGCCCCGTCCCCGTCCGACTCGCCGTCCGCGTCCCCGTCCGACTCGCCGAGCGCGTCGCCGTCGGCGAAGCCCAGCACGACCAAGGCGGACCCGGACGTGACCCCCAAGGCAAAGCCGAAGCCGCCGTCGACCAAGGTCCTCGACTACAGCTACGAGGCGCAGACCGCCTACTGGAACTGCGGCCCGGCCGCGGTGCGCAACGCGCTGAGCGCGAGCGGCGTCGAGACCACCCAGGACGCGATGGCCGGCCCGCTGAACGCCGGCGAGAACGGCACCAACTCGGCCGAGGACACCACCCGCGGCCTCAACCAGATGGTCAAGGGCAGCCCGTACAAGACGCACATGATCCCCGGCCAGGCCGCGACCCCGGCCCAGATGGACCAGCTCCAGGCCGACCTGGTCAAGGCGATCACCGACGGCCGTGGTGTGGTGGTCAACATCGCGGGCTCCGCCACCGACACCGACGGCGGCTGGCACTCGTTCCCCGGCGGCCACTACATCGCCGTGGTCGGCTACAAGAACGACGGCCGGACCGCCCGGATCGCCGACTCGGCGAACCCGGCGCTCCCGTCGTACTGGATCAGCACCATCGACCTGGCGAACTGGGCGGCCACCCGAGGCTACTCGGCCTGATCCCTCGCACCCCGCTCCTCCGTCGGGCACCGGCTCCTGTGAGCCGGTGCCCGACGTCGTACCTGCCCGGTCTCGCGCGTGGTGTCCGTCCGGTGGCACACTGCGCCGTATGGCCGACGAGACGGGTACCCGCCATCTGTTGCTGCTGCACGGCATGGGCGCCACCGGCGAGGTGTGGCTGCCCTGGGCGCCGCTGCTGGAGCACCGGTGGGCGGGGCGCTGGCTCGCCCCCGACCTGGCCGGCCACGGCTGGTCGCCGCCGCTGCCGGCGTACTCCTTCGACGCGCTGGCCCGCCGGGTGCTGGAGGGGCTCGGCCCGGTGGCCGAGCGGCTCGGCCCCCGAGACCGGCTGGTGGTGGTCGGGCACTCGCTCGGCGGGGTGGTGGCGCTGGCGCTGGCCGCGCGGTCGCTGCGGTTGCCGGTGGACGCGGTGGTCGGGCTCGGCATCAAGGTCGCGTGGACCCCGGCCGAGCTGGACAAGGCCCGCGAGCTGGCCCAGCGGCCGGTGACCTGGTTCGCGAGCCGGGACGAGGCGGCCCGCCGCTACCTGCGGGTCTCCGGACTGGTCGGGCTCCTCGCACCCGACCACCCGGTGGTGGAGGCCGGGCTGCGCCGCGAGGACGGCCGCTGGCGGCTGGCCATGGACCCGGCCGCGTTCGCGGTGGGAGAGCCGCGGCTGCCGGCCCTGCTCGCCGCAACCGATGTGCCGGTGCTGCTGGCCCGGGGCGAGCAGGACCAGATGGTGACCGACGCGCAGCTCAAGGAGCTGGGTGTCCCGGTCGCCACGCTGCCGGGGCTCGGTCACAACGCACACGTCGAGGACCCGGAGGCCCTGCTCGCCCTCCTCGACCGGTACCGCTGACCACCGGTCAGGTGACGGGGGCGAGCGGCGAGCCGTCCTGGGCGGCGCGCGCGCCCGGCGGGTTCCAGTCCGCTTCGAGCTGCCGGCGGGCCGCGCCGAGGAACGCCTCGGCGTACGACTCGGCGGGGAAGTCGCCCAGGTAGCGGGTGCGGGTGGCCCAACGGTCCGCCCCCTTCGGGTCGGTGTCGAGCAGCTCGGTCAGCACCTCGTCCACGTTGGACATGTCCCGCCGCAGCACGTAACCCGAGCCGGCGAGGGGGAAGCGCTCGACGAACTGCGCGCCGTCGGCACCCATGTCGGTGACCGCGTACGGCTTGCCGGAGTAGAGGTAGTCGGAGATGACCCCGGAGACGTCCGACACCAGCGCGTCCGAGCGGTTGACGCACTCGGTCAGGCTCAGCTCGCGGCTGGCCGCCGCCCCCCACAGGTGTCCCCGGCCGGTCTTCGCCCGATCCGCCGCGAGCAGCTCGGTGAGCCGGGCCAGCTGCCGCGCCGAGGCAGGATTCTGCGCGGTGTACGGGTGGGCCCGCAGGATCACCGTCGCACCCCGGTCCAGCAGGCGGCGGATCACCGTCTCGGCCACCGGCAGGGAGCAGTAGTTCGCGTCGGCGTGGTGCCCCGTCCAGGTGGGGGTGTAGAGCACCGTCGGGTTGGTCAGCCCGCGGGCCGGCTCCCGGCGTACCTCGATCGCCTCCACCTGGGGCCGGCCGACCACGACGAACTTCTCGGCGGGGATCTCCACGCCGGCCCGGGCGTACCGCTCGATCGCCGCCTGGCCGGCCACGAAGATCCGGTCGAAGATCGCCGAGACCGGGTTGGCGCTCGGCGCCTTGTCGCTGTCGCCGTGGTGCAACTGCACGTGGGTGAGCTGCGAGAAGCGGATGCAGTGGCTGTTCTTCGCGCCGTGGTTGACGTAGAAGGCGACCCGGAGGCTCGGCACCAGGGCCTCGTCCATGGTCTTGAGCGTCGGGCAGAAGACCACGGGCGCGCGGGTCGCGGCGGCGACGGCCGGCAGGAACTCCGGCTCCCGCAGCAGCACCATGAACGGCCGCCCGATCCGCTCCAGGTACGGCAGCCACATGGTGACCTGGTACTCCGAGCCGGGCGGGGCGGAGAAGTAGAGCACGAACTCGGGCTGGTGCCGGCGCAGTGCCCGGCCCACCGGGCCGCCCCCTGCCGTCGGCCGGAACCGGCGTCGGGCCAGGTCGAGCCCGACCACGCCGCAGCCGGCCCCGACGAGCAGGGCGGCGACCAGCGCCACCCAGGCGGGCAGGGCGAGGCCGGCGGCCAGCGCCACCACGGCGAGCAGCACCAGCAGCGCGTCACCGAGCCGGGCGGCGACCAGTGGGGTCCAGGAGCGGACCGGAAGGTTGGCCGCGCGGATCTCCAGGGCGCCGGCATCGCGCAGCGGCCCCACCAGCAGCACCAGGCCGAGCAGCACCAGCGCGGTGGCGGCCAGCGCCGGGTCGAAGCCGGCGTCGAGCCGGCGGGCGTACCCGACCAGGATCCCGGCGGCGACGAGCACCGACTCGGCGACGCCGTCGGCGCTCGGCCGGATCCGGCGTTCCCACGCGGCGGCGGCGAGGGCGGCGACCGCGATCGCCAACCCCCAGCCGGTCGCCCCGGTGAGCGCCACCACGAGGAAGGCGAGCACCGCCAGCCCGGTGGTCAGCACCCGGGCGAGCAGCTTCCGGACCAGGTCACCACGCATCTGAGTCGTCCCGTTTCGCTGATTGCCCGGTCAGGCGCGGACGTCGCTGGGCTGCGACAACTCCAGCTCGGCGCGTCTGGCGCCGCCCTGCGACCTGGAGCCGTCGTCGGACTGTGCGCCGGGCTGGGCGGGCACCGTGGCGGCCTGCTCGCCGGGTGCCCGGCGGACGTCGATGACCTGGCCGGTCAGCTCGGAGACGAGCACGTCCAGGGAGGCCTGCGCGACGGCCTCGGCGGAGAGCAGTGTGTGCTCCGGCTCCTCGCCGAACGCCTTCGTGCGCATGGGGGTGGCGGTGCGTTCCGGGTTGACGCAGTTGACCCGTACGCCGAACTCGGCCCACTCGTCGGCGAGCGCCTGGGTCAGGTTGACCAGCGCGGCCTTGGTGGCCGAGTAGAGCGCGTACCGGGCCCGGCCCCGGGTGTACGAGCTGGAGGTGTAGAGCAGCAGCTGGCCCTTGGTCTGCTGGAGGTACGGCAGCGACTGTCGGGCGATGGTGACCGGGCCGACGAAGTTGACGTGCAGGAGCCGGTCCATCGTCTCCTCGTCCATCTCCGCGAGGGCACCCTTTTCCAGGATGCCCGCGGTGACCACCACGTGGTCGATCCGGCCGGTCGCCTCGAAGGCGGTCTTCAGCGCGGCGGCCACGTCCTCGGCCCGCTCGACATGGGTGCCGGTGGTGGAGCGGCTGAACGGGAACACCTGGGCGCCGTAGCCGCGGGCCAGCTCGGTGAGGTCGTGGCCGATGCCGTAGCTGCCGCCGAAGACCACGATGGTCCGGCCGGTCAGCTCCTCGGTGTAGCTGCGGTGGTCGCTCACCCGGGGCGCCTGCGCGGCGGCGAGCTGGAAGAGCTTGTCCGCCAGGTGCACGTCGACCGGGTGGGTGACCTTGATGTTCTCGTCCGAGCCGTCGATCACCTTGATCGGCGTGCCGGGCAGGTAGCGCAGCACCACGCCGCAGTCGTCGGTGGCGGCGAAGTCGAGGTCGCCCTCGGCGAGCCGGTACGCCTCCCGGATGGTGCCGGACCGGAACGCCTGCGGGGTCTGGCCCCGACGCAGGGTGGAGCGGACCGGGATGTCGGTGATGCAGTCGTTCTCGTCGACCTGGATGATCGTGTCGGCCGACGGGATCGCCACGTCCACCGCCGAGTACGTCCACAGCGCGTTCACGCACTCGCGCACGATCCGGGCGTTGACCAGCGGGCGGACCGCGTCGTGGAAGAGGATGTTGACGTCGCCCTCGCCGACCGCGTCGAGCGCGATCCGGGTGGTGTCGTTGCGGGTCTCGCCGCCTTCGGCCACCTTGCTGACCTTGCGGAAGCCCGCCTTGGCGACGATCTGCTCGGCGTCCGCCACGTGACCGGTGGCCATCAGCACGATGATCTCGTCGATCTCCGGAGCGGCCTCGAACACGGCCAGGGTGTGCTCGATGATCGGCTTGCCGGCGATCTTCAGCAGCTGCTTCGGGATGCCCAGCCCGAGGCGGGTCCCGGTCCCCCCGGCGAGGATCACGGCCACCGTCCGCGAGGGGCGCCAGGGTGCCGGGTCCACCGGCGTGGCGTCCGGCGCGGTGGTGTGGTCCTGCGTCATTACCGTTCCTCACTGTGGGGGATGGGGGGTTTACGGCTCGGTGACCGGCTGGCGAATTTTGGTCGGTGCCGAGGAAAACACTAACGCGTACGACGGAGCGCACCGACCGGGCGGACCCGGGCGATGCGCTCCGTCGTACTACTTGTGGTTCTCGTACGCGTTGCAGACCTCGTCGGTCGGGCCGTCCATCTTCAGGACGCCGCCCTCCAGCCAGATGGTCCGCTCGCAGGTGTCCCGGATCGAGCCGATGGAGTGGCTGACCAGGAAGACGGTGCCGGCGCTCTCGCGCAGCTCCCGGACCCGCTGCTCGCTGCGGACCCGGAACTTCCGGTCACCGGTCGCGAGGGCCTCGTCGATCAGCAGCACGTCGTGCTTCTTCGCCGCGGCGATGGCGAAGCGCAGCCGGGCGCCCATCCCGGAGGAGTAGGTCCGCATCGGCAGCGAGGCGAAGTCGCCCCGCTCGTTGATCCCGGAGAACTCGATGATCTCCGGGGCCAGCCGCTTGACCTCCTCCGGTGGCATGCCCATGGCCAGGCAGCCGAGCACCACGTTCCGCTCGCCGGAGAGGTCGTTGAGCAGGGCCGCGTTCACGCCGAGCAGGGAGGGCTGTCCCATCGTGTAGACCGCGCCCCGAGCCGGCGGGAGCAGCCCGGCGATGGCCCGCAGCAGCGTGGACTTGCCGGAGCCGTTGCTGCCGATCAGCCCGATCGCCTCGCCCTGGTAGGCGGTGAAGCTCACTCCCTTGACCGCGTGCACCTCACGGATGTTGGGCGCGTTGGTCCGGGACACGATGCGCTTGAGGGCGGAGACCGGGCTGGCGCCGCCGGTGGCCCCCTTGTGGATCCGGTAGATCACGTGCACGTCGTCCACCACGACGGTGGGGATCCGCCCCGAGTCCACCACGGCGGTGTTCACCGCCGGTTGGGTCTGCTCAGCCACGGCCGTACTCCTCTTCTCCGCGCCAGAAGTAGACGAACCCACCGATACCCATGACGATCGCCCAGGCCAGGGCGAGCGTCCAGAGCCACAGCGGGGAGGCCACCAGGTGCGGCTGGTGGGAATCGAGCAGCGCGTAGCGGGCCAGCTCGATGAAGACCAGCGGCGGGTTGGCCTCCAGCAGGGTCGCCGCCCAGTTCGGCAGCTGCTCCCGGAACAGCGCGACCGGGTAGAGCACCCCGGAGGCGTACATCCAGGTTCGCAGCACGAACGGCATGACCTGCTTGAGGTCGGTGATCTTCGAGCCGAGCCGGGCCACGGCCATGGTCAGCCCGACGTTGAAGACCGACTGCAGCACCAGCGCCGGCGCGAGCAGCAGCCAGCGGAGGGTGAGCGGCTCGCCGGTCAGCAGGACGATCGCGGCCAGCACCACCATCGACATGAGCAGCTGCTGGAACTGCACCATCGTGACGGTGATCGGCAGCGCGGCCCGGGGGAACTGCAGTGCCCGGATCAGGCCCAGGTTGCTGGTGATCGCCTTGGTGCCGTTCAGCGCCGCGCTCTGGGTGAACATGAAGATGAAGACACCCGTGCAGAGGTACGCGATGAAGTTCGGCACGTTCTTGTGCTGCGCGATGATCACGCCGAAGATCAGGTAGTAGACCGCCGCGTTGGTCAGCGGTGTCAGCACCTGCCAGAGCTGGCCGAGCTGGGTGCTGCTGAACGAGGACGCCACCTTGGCCCGCGAGTACGCGGTCATGAAGTGGCGGTACGCCCACAGCCTGCGGGTGTACTCGGCCAGGGACGGTCGTTCCCCGGCGACCCGCAGTCCGTACCGCTTCGCGAGCTGGGCCTGGGTGAGCCCGGAGTCGGGGGCGGCCACCGCGGTGTTGGCCATGATCAGGTGCTCCGATCTTTCGTGCCGAGGGGGAGCAAAGAGAAGATGTCGCGGCGATGAAATCTAGCGCGACGGGGCGGGAACGTCGCCTCGCTGCTGCGTGGAAGGTAGTCCAAAACACGTCGGGACGCAACCGTAGCGTCGTTGCGCTACATTGTCCCACGTGACGACCGAGAAGAGGCGCGCTCCGGCCGGTGCGGCGGTGCTGCGCGGCGAGATCACCACCGCCATCCGCGCCGCCGTGATGCAGGAGCTGGCGGAGGTCGGCTACGGCCGGCTCTCCATCGAGGCGGTGGCCCGGCGGGCAGGAGTGAGCAAGACGGCGATCTATCGCCGTTGGCGCTCGAAACTCGACCTGGTGCTGGACATGGTCTCCGCCGTGGCCGGGCGCAACCTGCCCCTGCTCGACACCGGCAGCCTCCTGAGCGACCTGGAGATCCTGCTGCACGTGATGGCCCGTGCGCTGCGTCACCGGCTGGCTTCGCAGATCATCCCGGACCTGCTCGCCGAGGCCGCCCGCAACCCGCAGATCGCCGAGAAGCTGCAGCAGGCGCTCGACGACTATCAGCAGGCCGTCGGCCGGATCCTGATCGGCCGGGCGGTCGAACGCGGGGAGCTTCCGCCGGACACCGACCCGCGCGTCGCGGTCGACCTGATCGTCGGCCCGGTCTACTGGCGGCTGGCCATCGCCCGGGCTCCACTCAGCGCCGCCGAGGTGCCCCGAATGGCGACCGCGATCGTCGCGGCGCTCCGGGTAGCATGCGTGGGGCCTGCCCGCGACGAGGTGGAAGTCTGATCCCCGGCGCCGTCGTCCCTCACCAGCCGCACCGAACGCGCGGTGAATCGGCCGGGCTGGACGGACAAACAACGCAATCCGTGACAATTCATCGAGACCAGCTAACATCCCCCAAGCCGGAAGATCCACAATGAGCATTCTGTCGACAGGAGGAAGCCCCATGGCTGGGCCGCACCCAGAGTTCATCCCCCCAGCGCGACCGATCATCGGTGAGGCCGAGATCGAGGCGGCTGTCCGGGTGCTGCGCAGCGGCCGGGTCGTGCAGGGCCCGGAGGTGGCGGCGTTCGAGGAGGAGTTCAGCGAACTCGTCGCCGGCCGGCACTGCGTGGCGGTGAACTCCGGCACGTCCGCTCTGCAGCTCACCCTGATGGCGCTCGGCCTCGGCCCCGGTGACGAGGTCATCGTGCCCTCGTTCTCCTTCGCCGCCAGCGCCAACGCCGTCCGGCTGGTCGGCGCCGAGCCGGTCTTCGTGGACATCGAGCCGGGCAGCTTCTGCGTCGACCCGGAGGCGGTCGCCGCCGCGGTCACCCCCCGCACCGTCGCCATCATGCCGGTGCACCTGTACGGCCACCCCGCCGCGATGGACCAGATCATGGCCATCGCCGAGCGGCACGACCTGGCTGTGGTGGAGGACGCCGCCCAGGCGCACGGCGCCACCCTGCACGGCGTCCCGGTCGGCGCCTTCGGCACCGCCGGCTGCTTCAGCTTCTATCCGACGAAGAACATGCACGCCCTGGAAGGCGGCATGGTCACCACCGCCGACGCCGAGCTGGCCCGGACCCTGCGGCTGCTGCGCAACCAGGGCATGGAGCAGCGGTACGCCAACGAGATCGTCGGCGCCAACATGCGGATGACGGACGTTGCGGCCGCGATCGGGCGGGTGCAGCTGGGCCAGCTGCCGGAGTGGACCGAGCAGCGCCGGGCCAACGCCAAGTACCTCGACTCCGCGATCACCGGCATGGTCACCCCGCCGGTGGCGGACGGCGCCAAGCACGTCTACCACCAGTACACGGTGCGGGTGCGGGGTGACCGGGACGCCGCCATGGCCCGCCTCACCGAGTTGGGCATCGGCAACGCCGTCTACTACCCCACCCCGATCCACCGCCTCAAGCCCTACCTCGCCGAGGACGGCAAGCCCGGCCCGTGGGAGCTGCCGGAGACCGAGCGGGCCGCGGCCGAGGTGATCTCGCTGCCGGTGCACCCGTCGCTGAGCCAGGCCGACCTCGACCGGATCGCCGAGGGCGCCAACCTCGCCGGCGGTGCCCGGTGAGCGGCGTTCGGAAGCTGCGCGCCGGCCTGATCGGCCTCGGCGCGATGGGGCGCAACCACGCCCGGGTGCTGTCCAACCTGGACGGCGTCGAGCTGGTCGGCATCGTCGACCCGGCCGGCGACACCACCGGTACGCTCCGCGCGCCGGTGGTCCCCGCGCTGGGTGACCTGCTGGCGATGGGCATCGACTACGCGGTGGTCGCCTGCCCGACCGCGCTGCACGAGCAGGTCGGCCTGGAACTGGCCGCCAACGGGGTCTGCGCGCTGATCGAGAAGCCGCTGGCCCAGTCGGTCGAGGCGGCCACCCGCCTGGTCGACGCCTTCGAGGCCGCCGGCCTGGTGGCCGGCGTCGGGCACATCGAGCGCTACAACCCGGCCCTGCAGAGCCTGCGTACCCGGCTGGAGGCCGGCGAGCTGGGCGAGGTCTTCCAGGTCGTCACCCGGCGGCAGGGGCCGTTCCCGCACCGGATCGCCGACGTCGGCGTGGTGATGGACCTGGCCACCCACGACATCGACCTGACCAGCTGGGTCACCGGACGGGAATACACCTCCGTCGCGGCCCGCACGGTCTCCCGCAGCGGCCGGCTGCACGAGGACATGGTCGCCGTGGTCGGCCAGCTCGCCGACGGCACGATGGTCAACCACCTGGTGAACTGGCTCAGCCCGCTCAAGGAGCGGTCCACTGTGATCACCGGTGACCGGGGTTGCTTCGTCGCCGACACGCTCACCGCCGATCTCACCTTCTATGCCAACGCCGCCATCGACACCGAGTGGGAGGCGCTGCGCGCGTTCCGCGGCGTGGCCGAGGGCGACATGGTCCGCTACGCGATCCCGAAGCGGGAGCCGCTGCTCGTCGAGCACGAGCGGTTCCGGGACGCGGTCGAGGGCAAGCAGAGCGACATCGTCACCCTGCGGCAGGGCCTGCGTACCGTGCAGGTCGCCGCAGGGCTGCTGGAGTCCGCCTCGGACGGCAAGGTCGTCTCCGTGGCGCCGGACGCGCTCGCCGCGCCGGCCGTCGCGCGCTGAGCGGCGGATCGCCACCCAGCCACTACGCTGACGAGCGCCGGGACCGACTGGTCCCGGCGCTCGTCACATCCGGTGCCGTTGGCGCCCGCGGCGCGTCGGCGACCCTGCCGTCAGGGGGTGCGCGCGGGCGGCGCGGTGATTGTCGTCACGTCGTCAGTGACCTCCGGTGACAGCTGCTCCGACACGTTGTCCTCGGCGGGCACCGTCTCGGCCAGCGGGACGAGCAGCTTCGCCTTGACGGCCGGGTCGGAGAGTTTGGCGCTGGCGGCGGCGACGATCCTGCTCGCACTCTCCGGATATCCCACCCGGTGCATGCTGGTCTGCACCCGGCGAGCCACCTCGGCCCGATACCGCTCCGGCAGGCCGGGCGCCGCGACGGCCCGTTCCCAGAACCAGCGCACCGCGCCGCTGCGCATCGCCCGCTTGCCGCTGACCCCCTGCAGGAGCGCCTTGGCGGTGTCGAGCGCCTGACCACGAGCGGTGGACACGACCAGCACCGGGGACGGACCGGTCGTGCCGAGCCGCCGGCGGCGGTACCGGGCGGGGTCGGCCGAGCGCCGCTCGACCGCCCGCAGGGCCGGCGCGATGCCGTACACGGCGTCGGCGCCGCGGTGCCGGTGCGCGAGCTGCCAGACGGTGTGCAGGGCGCGGCCGTCCATGGCGACCAGGACATCGGCCTGCCGCGCGTACCGGCGCACCCACGGGTCGTGCTGCGCGCGTAGCCAGGGCCGGCGGGCCGAGCTGGTACGTGCCAGCTTCCGGCGCAGCCGCGGTGACAGCTCGGCGGTGACCGGAAGCATGTGCAGCTCGGCGAGATCACCCAGGTCGGGGATCAACTCCGGATCGAAGGTGCTGGCGATGCGTACCCGGGCACCGGCGGCACGGAACTTCTCCAGGGCGTCGACGAGGACCGTCACCCGCCCCGGGACGTTTCCGGTGACCATCAGAACCTCGATCATGACCTGTCTCCCCCAGTGGGTACGCGGCTGCTCCGGGACTGGGTCGGCACCGTCGGTGCCCGCTGCGGCCGGACCAGCCCGGTCACCTCCCGGACGGCCGGGACGAGCTGGGCCTGCCGGGCGTACTGGCGGGCCTGCTCACGGGCCTTCTCCCGGTCCGCCTCCGTGGTGTTGACGGCCAGGTCGGCGGCCCGGCGGAACGCGCCGGCGAGGTCCGCCGGC
Organism: Micromonospora sp. SL4-19; assembly: GCF_047921475.1. Classification (NCBI taxonomy): domain Bacteria; kingdom Bacillati; phylum Actinomycetota; class Actinomycetes; order Micromonosporales; family Micromonosporaceae; genus Micromonospora; species Micromonospora sp. SL4-19. Next base: position 80,213 of record NZ_JBLROB010000013.1, on the reverse strand, counting down.
TCGAGGCCGACCGCCCCTGTCCACAGCGGGTACGTCGACAGCACCGTCGAGGCGTCGTGTTCGACCTCGTGCGCGGAGACGACGGGCAGCCCGGTGGCCATGTACTCGTAGACCTTGCCGGAGGTCATGTAGCGCCCACCCGTGACCATCAGCACAACGGCGTCCCAGCAGCTGTACAGGGCGGGCACCTCGGCCCGCGGCACTGAGCCGCCCACGATCACCCCGTCGTCGGCTGCCGCCTGCAGCAGCTCCGCGTGCGCGTTGTCGCCCCGTGCCCAGGCGGCACCGATGTGTCCGCGCACCTCGAAGGTGGCGTCGGCCAGCAGGGGGTCCTCCCGTCGAGCGGTCCGCCAACCCTGCAGCACCGCGTCGAGCAGCTCCACGGGCAGGTTCAGCGCGCCCAGGTAGCCGAAGACGAGGGGGCGGCCCTGGACCGGCCCGGCCAGCGGCGGGATGGCCGCGGCGTCGTACCCGTTGCGCACGATCCGCATCCGGTCGGCCAGCTCGGGGTAGCGCTGCCGGTAGAACCGGGAGATCGGCTCGTTGACGTGCCAGACGGCGAGCGCCTGGGAGAGCACCTTGCTCTCCCAGCGGCCGGCGACGGAGTCCTTCGGGAACGACTCGCCGTCGTTCACCACGTCGACGGACCAGCCGTCGCGGAAGTCGATCACGTACGGCACCCGGTGGGTTTCCCACAGCTTCCAGGTGGCGGCCAGGTTCACGTACGGGGAGCAGGTGGTGACCAGCAGGTCGGCCGGATGCTCCCGGTGCACCTGCACCAGCGCCTTCTCCAGTGCCGGGCGCCAGCCGCCGAAGACCGGCTCGGGGAACACCGACAGGCTGCGGCGGCGCAGGTTGGAGAGCCAACGGCGGTGGGCGAGCGCGCGCCCCTCGGAGAAGGCCCGTACGTCGGTCTCCAGGTCCTCACGGAACAGCGGCAGCTTGACGACGCGCAGCGCCGGGTCGAGGCCCTCGGCGAGGCTGTGGTCCAGCCCGTACTCCCGTTCCCACGCCTCGTCGACGATGGTGACCACCGTCACGTCCCATCCGGCGGCGGCGAACTGGTTGGCCGTCTCGCGCATCCGGTAGGCGCTGCTCTTGGCGGCCGGCGGGAACCCGATCGCCAGATAGATGACGTGTGGCCGGGCGCCACCCCCGGAGGAGGGTCGCCCGGGTTCCCCGAACGTTCTTCCGTTGTTCATCGCTTCCGATCCTGGGAGGGTGGGCGGACGCGGCGCCCCCGCACGGGAGGCTGGCCCGACGAGCGGGCACGACGGTGTCGGGGCGCGAGCGCGCTTGCCGGTCCACCACGGGGGACCATCGCCGGCACCTTCCCATCTTCAATCAAGGACGAGCAGTTCCGGCCGCGCACGTGCGCGGACCGCGACGTCACAGGCCGGCCGGACGCCGCGTGGTCGCGCCCGGAGCGCTCCCCACAATAGCGTCGGCCGCGGGCAGGGGCCCCCCACGTGTGCGGCGCGTTGCGGACGGCTCCGTCACAGCCGACCAGGCGGCAGCGGCGGCGGATCATGCTCCGGGCCGGGCGGCGCTGCCCCGCCCGGCGAGCCCTCAGAAAGCGCCCTTCCCGCCCGGTTCTGGGGGTTTGCCGGACGATCCGGCCCTGTGGCAGACTCGTTCCGGTTCACGCCGGGCGCTGGTGCAGCCACACATTTTCGATTGCAGGGGGCTCTCGCCCGATGGTTCTCGATTCTCTCCGTGACCGTGTGCCGCAGCCGGAGGTCGCACGATGAGCGCCGGCAGTTCGGCGCGACGTGCCGCGCGGCGCTCCCTGGAGCGGGCCCTGCGTCTCACGACGTCCCCCCGCGCGTTGCGGTCCGGTGCGTTGACCGGCCTCTGGAAGGTCGTCCTCGCCGCCCCCGCCATCCCGGACCGCACCCGCGTCCGGCTCGCCGACGCGGTGCACGCCGGCCTGCTGCGGACCGGGCGCCCGGAGCGGGCGGCTCGGACGTCGGCCGTCGCGGCGGCCCGGTTGCGCGACCCCCGGTTGCGCGCCACCGTGCTGGCCCGGCAGGCGAACGCCGAGCTGGCGGACGGCACCCCGCCCAGCCTCGCTGCCGCCGTCGCCGCCGAGCTGACCCTCGCCGATGCGGCCCTGGCCCGTGGTGACGTGTCCGGCGCGGTCACCTCGGTGCAGGCCGCGCAGCGGCGGCTCTTCGACCGGCGGCTGCACTTCGACCGGCTGACCTCCCCGCTCGCCGACGCTCCGGCGGAGTTTCTGGCGGGGTGGCACGCCTCGACCGCGGTACGCGCGTTGTCGGCGCCGCGGGGCAGGAGCGCGTCGGTGGCCGCGGCGCCGGTCGACCGGCCGCTGCGGCTGCTGATGGTCACCTACGGCAACCACGGCTTCCTCGACCTCATCCGGCGCCACTTCGACGACCGGCCGGACGTGGAGCTGCGGTTCCTCGACCCCGGGGAGACCGGCACCCATGTCCCGCTGATGGGCAAGTCCCAGGCGATGATGGAGCACGTCCTGGCCGGGCGCTCGGAATACGGTGACGCGGTCGCCGAGTGGCTGGCGCCGCAGGTCGAGTGGGCCGACGTGGTCTTCGTCGACTGGTGTGCCGCGCTGGCGGTCCTGTTCACCCTGATCGACCCGGGCTCGACCCGGGTCATCGTCCGGCTGCACAGCTTCGAGGCGTTCGCCGCCTGGCCGCATCTGGTGGACTACACGCGGGTCGACGACATGATCTTCGTGTCCGACCACCTGCGCGACCTCACCGTCGCGGCGGTTCCGGCGCTGGCCGCGGCCGACACCCGCCGGCACGTCGTCAGCAACGCGATGGACCTGCGGTCGTACCGCCGGCCCAAGACCGAGGACGCGCGGTTCACCCTCGGCCTGGTGGGCATCAAGGCGGTCGCGAAGGACCCGCGCTGGGCGGTGGAGGTGCTGCGGGAGCTGCGCGCCCATGACGAGCGGTACCGGCTGCTGCTGATCGGCCGGGACCTGGACGCGGACGCCACCGCGGACAGCCGGCGCTACTGGGACGGGTTCCTGGCCGACATCGCCGAGCTGGAGCCGTCCGGCGCCGTGGTCCGCCTCGGCCAGACCGACGACGTGCCGGGTGCGCTGACCGAGGTCGGCGTCATCCTGAGCAGCTCCGTGCGGGAGAGCTTCCACTGCGGCCTGGTCGAGGGCGCGGCCAGCGGCGCGGTACCGGTGGTCCGGGACTGGCCGTTCTTCGCCGGGCGGCCCGCGTCGGCGCGCACCCTCTTTCCGGCGGACTGGATGGTCGACACGCCGGCGGAGGCGGCCCAGCGGATCCTCGCGGTCACCGCGACGGAGGATTCGTGGCGCAAGGCTGGTGAGGAAGCCGCCGAGCACGCCGTCGAGACCTGGGACTGGCAGCGCGTCAAGCGCGAGTTCGACCAGATCGTGGCGGGTGGCAACTGACGACGCAGGGCGTCGTCCGATCGTGGGTCACCGGGCTTCCGGGTGCCGGTCACGCCGGTGCCCGCCGGCCGAGACAGAGGAGAAGAGCAATGGCCGCGATGAGGGATGGTGCCCCGACGGCGCCCGCCCGGATCGTGATACTCGTCGACAACGGTGTGAATGGCGACTCGCGCGTGCAGAAGACCGCGAAGTCCGCCGCCGATGCCGGCTGGGACGTGATCCTGCTCGGCCGTTCCCCGAACGGGCAACCGCAGAGCTGGCAGCTCGGGGAGGCGCAGGTGCGGTTGCTGCCGATGCCGACCCCGTTGCTCAAGCGCCGCCACGAGTTCCGTCGACGGTGGTTCGCCGGCCCGCTGGCGTACCCGCCCACCGGCGTGGCCGCCATGCGCCAGCAGGAGGTCCGCGCCTGGCAGACCGACCTGAGGGTGCGCCGGGCGCAGCTGACCTCGGCCGGCGGCTCGCCGCTGGCCAGCCGCACGCTGCGGGTGCAGGAGCTCGCGGCGAAGGCGATGCGCAAGTGGGTGTCGTTCCGCCACTGGCAGCTGACCCAGGCCCAGCGGCAGCGCAAGACGCTCCGCACCCCGCCTGACCGCGCGTACACCTGGCTGCAGCAACGGCTGCGGGGTGACCGGGCGTGGCGCAAGCTGGAGCCGGCCCTGTGGGACTACGAACTGGCGTACGGCCCGACGGTCGACGAGCTCGCGCCGGACCTGATCTACGCCAACGACTTCCGGATGGTCGGCGTGGGCGCCCGGGCCAAGATCCGTGCCGCCGCGAAGGGCCGCAAGGTCAAGCTGATCTGGGACGTGCACGAGTACCTGCCGGGCGTGAAGCCGCGGGCCGACAATGCCCGCTGGATGGCGGCCAACCGTGCCCACGAGCACGAGTACGCCCGCCACGCGGACGCCGTCATCACGGTCTCGGAACGGCTGGCCGAGTTCCTCAAGCGGGACCACGCCCTGCCGGAGCTGCCCTCGGTGGTGCTGAACACGCCGCACGCGGCGGACGCGCTCGGTGCCGCCACGGGTGGTGGCCCGGACATCCGCAGCGCCTGCGGCCTCGGCCCGGACGTCCCGCTCGTGGTCTACAGCGGCGCCGCCGCCGCCCACCGGGGCATGGGCGTGATGGTGGAGGCCATGCCCCGGCTGCCCGGCGTGCACGTCGCGTTCGTGGTGAACGCGCCGACCGGCCCGTACCTCACCAGCCTGAAGGCGCGGGCAAAGGAGCTGGGCGCCGCCGACCGGCTGCACGTGCTGCCGTACGTGGCGCCGGCCGAGGTGGTCGGGTTCCTCTCCACGGCCACCGCGGGCGTCATCCCGATCCACCACTGGCTCAACCACGAGATCCAGCTGATCACCAAGTTCTTCGAGTACTCGCACGCGCGCCTGCCCATCCTGGTCAGCGACGTGGAGACGATGGCGGCCACGGTCCGGGAGACCGGGCAGGGCGAGGTCTTCCGGGTCGACGACGTCGACGAGTACGTCCGCGCGGTCGAGGCGGTGCTGGCCGACCCGGAGCGCTACCGGAAGGCGTACGCGTCCATGAACCTCGCGGCGTGGACGTGGGAGGAGCAGGCAAAGGTGCAGGACGGCATCTACCACCGGCTCGCGCCGGAGGGCCGGCGTCCGGACCTGCCCCCGCAGGACGGGACGGCAGGCACGGAGCAGCTGACCCGGGTCTGACCGAACCTGCCCGGTGTGGGCGGGTTCGCACCGGGCCGCGGTCCGTCGCACGTCGCCCGGCCGGGCGAGGCAGGTAACATTCGCACCGCTGTGGAGGGCGGAGGCGCTCGATCCTCCTCCGCACGACACCACCCACTGGCAAGGGGCAAACTATGACAGATGTCGTGATTCTCGGGCTGGGCTACGTCGGGCTCCCGCTGGCCCGCGAAGCCGTGCGCGCCGGCACCTCGGTGCTCGGGTTCGACGTCAAGTCGAGCGTCGTGGACGCCCTCAACGCCGGTCGGTCGCACGTCGACGATCTCTCCGACGCGGACATCGCCGAGATGTGTGCCGCCGGCTTCCGGGCGACCACGGACGAGACCGAGATCGCCACCGCCGCGACGGCGGTGATCTGCGTGCCCACGCCGCTCTCCGACGACGGCGGGCCGGATCTGGCCGCCGTCGAGGCGGCGACCCGCGCGGTTGCCCGCAATCTCCGCGCCGGCATGCTGGTGGTCCTGGAGTCGACCACCTACCCGGGCACGACGGACGAGATCGTCCGGCCGATCCTGGAGGAGTCGGGCCTGCGCGCCGGGGTCGACTTCCACCTGGCCTTCTCGCCCGAGCGGATCGACCCGGGCAACGCCCGCTTCGGCCCGCGCAACACCCCCAAGGTCGTCGGCGGTCACACCCCGGCCTGTGCCGACCGGGCCGCCGAGTTCTACGGCCGGTTCGTCGACACCGTCGTCCGCACCAAGGGCACCCGCGAGGCGGAGACGGCGAAGCTGCTGGAGAACACCTACCGGCACGTCAACATCGCGCTGGTCAACGAGATGGCCCGGTTCTGCCACCAGCTCGGCATCGACCTGTGGGACGTGATCAACGCGGCGAGCAGCAAGCCCTTCGGGTTCCAGGCGTTCTATCCGGGGCCGGGCGTCGGCGGGCACTGCATCCCGATCGACCCGAACTACCTCAGCCACAACGTGCGGGCCAAGCTGGGTTATCCCTTCCGTTTCGTGGAGCTGGCCCAGGAGATCAACGCGACCATGCCGGAGTACGTGGTCCGCCGGGCGCAGGACATCCTCAACGACGCCGGCCTGGCCACCAACGGCTCCTCCGTGCTGCTGCTCGGCGTGACCTACAAGCCGGACATCGCCGACCAGCGGGAGTCGCCGGCCGTGCCGCTGGCCCGGCTGCTGCACGGCCTGGGCGCGAAGCTGAGCTACCACGACCCGTACGTGGAGCACTGGCACGCCCTCGGTGGCGGCGTGCCGCGCGCCGAGGACCTGGAGGCGGCGGTCGCCGAGGCGGACCTGGTCATCCTGGTGCAGAACCACAAGGCGTACGACGCGGACCAGCTCGCCGTCCAGGCGAAGCGCTTCTTCGACACCCGCGGCGTGACCACGGGCGACACCGCGCACCGGCTCTGATCCACTGGGCGGGCCGGTGACCCCGGCCCGGCCCATGGCCTGCGCCCCGCCCGTCGTGAGCACGACGGGGCCCGCAGTCGTTCCGTCCCTTTCGTAGAATCTTGCGTCATGACTGTCCACCGGTCCGATGCCCCGGGCCCGCTCGGTGACACCCCTGGCAGCTCCGACCGATCGACCACCGACCCGCCGCCGACCGCCGAGAACGGGCGCTCCTCGTCCGTCGATGTGGCTCCCGCCCCGGCGACCACCGCCACCAGCGATCCGTCCGGCGACGCGGCGGCCGGGCCGTATCGGCCGCGCCGCTCCCGGTACGACCTGTTCGCCGCCCTGGTCTACCTCGCGGGCGCGTTCCTCGTCGCCGGGCGCGGGTGGGTGGACGCCGACGGCCGGTTGCTCGGCAGCCGTCCCAACGACCAGGGCTTCAACGAGTGGATGCTGGCCTACGCGGCACACGCGGTGACGCACCTGGAGAATCCGTTCTTCACCACCCTGCAGAACGCTCCCGACGGGGTCAACCTGATGACCAACGTCGGGATGCAGTTGCCCGGCCTGGTGCTGACCCCGGTGACGGTCCTCTTCGGGGCCTCGGTCGCGTACCTGCTCTTCATCACGGTCAACCTCGTGGGCACGGCGTACGCCTGGTACCACGTGCTGTCCCGGCACGTGCTGCGGTCCCGCGTGGCTGCCTTCATCGGCGGGCTGTTCTGCGCCTTCGCCCCGGCGTTGGTGTCGCACAGCAACGGCCATCCGCACATCACCGCCCAGTGGCTGGTGCCGTTCATCTTGTGGCGGGTGGTGCGGCTGGCGCGGGACGGCCGGGTGCTCCGCGACGGCCTTGTGCTCGGCGCGTTGCTCGCCGCGCAGTTCTTCATCGGCCTGGAGATCCTGTTCCTGATCGCCCTCGGCTGCGGGATGGGTGTCCTCGGCTGGCTGGTGGTGCGGCCCCGGCAGGTGCTCTCCGCCGCCCGCCCGCTGCTCGCGGGCCTCGCCGTCGCCGGGCTGATGGTGCTGCTGGTCGGCGCGTACCCGCTGTGGATGCAGTTCGCCGGTCCGCAGCACCGCGTCGGCCACCCGGGCAACCCCGACGCCTACGCGCTCAAACTCGGCTCGTACGTCGCCTACGCCACCGAGTCGGTCGGCGGTGGTCCGCTCAGCGCGAAGGGCCTGGTCGCCAACACCACCGAGCAGGCGAGCTTCTACGGCTGGCCGCTGCTGGTCCTGGTGCTCGCGGTGGTGCTGTGGCGGCGCCGGGAGGTGCTGGTTCGGGTGCTCGCCCTGGTCGGGCTGGTCTCCGCCGTCTTCTCCATCGGCACCACGTGGACGTGGGGGACCCGGCGCACCGATGTGCCGGCGCCGTTCGCCCTGTTCAAGGACCTGCCGGTGTTCGACTCGTTGGTGGTGTCCCGGTTCGCGCTGATCACCACCGTCGTGGTGGGCGTGCTGCTGGCGCTCGCCGCCGACCGGCTGCTGGTGGTCGGCCGGCAGCGGACTCCCGAGGCCCGGCTCGTCGTCGGGTTGGGCGCGGCCGCGCTGCTCGCCGCCCTGGTCCCGGTCGCGCCCACGCCGCTGGAGGCAACGGGTCGGGTGCCGGTTCCGGACTTCGTCACCTCGGGCGCGTGGCGTGACCACGTGACGCCGGGCCGGACGCTGGTGCCGGTCCCGGTGAACAACATGACCTCGTTGTACTGGAGTTCCGCCGCGCTCGCCGAGTTCGCCGTGCCGCAGGGCTACTTCCTGGGCCCGGTGTCCAGCACCGACGCGACCGGGCGGTGGGGCGTGGACCCCCGGCCGACCGCCGCCCTGCTCACGGCAGTGGCCGAGGGGGAGCGCCCGCCCGTGGTCGCTCCGGTCGAGCGCGAGCAGGCCCTCGCCGACGTGCGGTACTGGAAGGCGGACGCGGTGGCGTTGCCGGCGGCGCACCCGCGGGAGGCGCAGCTGCGTATCGTGCTCGACGCGCTGTACGGGCCGGGCCGCCGGGTCGACGACGTCTGGCTCTGGGACGTCCGGCCGTACACCCGCTGACCGGGGCGGCGCGGGAGACCTCGTCCCCCGCGCCGCCGGTCACGGCGAGAAGCGCCAGACCAGCAGGAGGTATCCGCCGAAGTAGGCGGAGATGAGGGCCAGCGCGGTCAGCACGGTGATCGCGCGAGCGCGCCCGGCCCGTGCCAGGGCCACGGCGGCCGGCAGCAGCAGCGGAAACGCGGGCAGCAGGAACCGTGCCTTGGAGTGGTAGAAGCCGGCGGCGCCCAGCGTGGTGACCAGCAGCAGCCCGCTGTAGAGCAGTAGTTGCCAGGGCTGCCGGTCGAGCACGCTGAGCACGAACAGCATGATCGCCAGCACCGCCACCAGCGACACCACGTAGAACTCCAGCTCCGACGGGCGGGTGAGCACCTGCTGAGCGCGCTGCAGGGTGTTCACGCCGAGGTCGAAGGACGAGCCCCAGCCCTCGCCCTGGATCCGGAACCAGCCGTCCGGGCGGCCGGTGCGCCAGCCCACCCAGGCCAGGTAGCCGATCCAGCCGGCCGGGGCGAGCAGCATCGCCGCCCATGGGCGCCAGCCGTCGCGCCGGCGGACCACCGCGATCAGCGCGGCCAGACAGACCACCCCGATCAGCGAGGAGCCGGTCGGCCGGGTCAGGCCGGCGAGCAGGCAGAGCGTCCCGGCGGTCAGCCACCGTCCGCGCAGCAGCGCGTACAGCGACCACACCGCCAGCGCGGTGAACGGCCCTTCGCTGTACGACATGAGCTGCACCACGGAGTGCGGCAGGACGCCCCAGAGCGCGGCGAGTACGACGCCCACCCGGCGGTCGTACAGGTGGGCGCCGATGGCGAACAGCCCCCAGGCGGCGGCGAACCCGCCCAGCCACGACACCAGCAGGGCGCTGTGCTTCAGATCGAGCGGAGTGACCGCCTCCACGGCCGCGGTGAGGCCGGGGTACAGCGGGAAGAAGGCCATGTTGCTGTGCAACTGCTCGGCCGCGTCGTAACCGTCGCGGGCGATGCCGAGATACCAGGTGCCGTCGGCGCGGGTCAGCGCGGAGACGGGGCTGCGGCCGTTGTGGCGGGCCCACAGCCAGACCGTCAGCAGGCCGAGCAGGCGTACCGCGGTCCAGGCGGCGAGGGCGGGCCACGCGTACCGGAGGGCGGCGCGGACGCGGGCGGCCGACCGGGCGGCCGGGGACGGGGAGGCAGCCGGGCCTGGAGCCGGCGGCCGGCGCTCGTTGGTCGTCACCATGTCCATTTCTGGTCCTGTCCGGGGGAGGCTGAGCGAGCCGGCCGTTGCTCGCCGACGGCGCGCCCAGGAGAGGCAGACGCAGGTCCGCCCGGGGTGGGGTGCGCCCCGGCCGTTGCCAAGGATGCAGGTTAGCAATCCGTTGGCCGGCACGGGGAACACCGACGGCCGGGAGCCCTACCGGCTGCCGGGGTTGACGTAGACTCGCCGGGGTTCTCGGGCCGAGGTGCTGACGGGACGGAGACGGGCGGTAATGGGATCTGCGGGCACAGACATGACGGAGAACACCCGGGGACGGGTCGTCATGCTGGTCGACAACGGGGTCAACGGTGATTCGCGGGTACAGAAGGCGGCCCGCTCCGCCGCCGATGCCGGCTGGGAGGTGATCCTGCTCGGCCGGGCCCCCACGGGCACGCCGGAAACCTGGCATCTCGGCCGGGCGGAGGTCCGTCTGCTCAAGGCGCCCCTGCCCTTGAGCAAGCGCCCGCACGAGTTCCGCCGGGCGTGGCTGCGCGCGCCGCTGGCGTACCCCCCGTCCGGGATCGCCGCTCACCGCGCCCAGGCCGTCAAGGCGTGGCGCGCCGACCTGCGGGTACGCCGGGCGGAGCTGACGGTCGCCGACCGGGAGGCCGGCTCGTCGGCGCTGCGCTGGCAGCTGCTGCGGGCCGAGGAGCGCTTCTCGGGGCTGGTGCGCCGCTGGGTGTCGCTGCGGCAGCGGGAGCTGGGCCGGGCCCGGCGCGGGCGCAAGCTCGACGGTCCGTGGGACCGCGCCTACACCCTCTTCTGGCAGAAGGTGCAGGGTGGCGGTGCCTGGCGGCGACTGGAGCCGGGCCTGTGGGACTACGAGCTGGCCTTCGGTCCGGTGATCGACCAGCTCAAGCCGGACCTGATCCACGCCAACGACTTCCGCATGATCGGGGTGGGCGCCCGCGCCAAGATCCGCGCGGCCGCCAAGGGGCGCCGCGTCGCCCTGGTCTGGGACGCCCACGAATACCTGCCCGGCGTGCAGCCGTGGCGCGACAACGCCCGCTGGCTGCCGGGCAACATGGCCCACGAGCGGGAGTTCGTGCCGTACGCGGACGCCGCGATGACCGTCTCCGACGGCCTGGCCGACCTGCTGCAGGCCGAGCACGGGCTGGCCGTACGGCCGGACGTGGTGCTCAACGCGCCGGCGGTGGACGAGCTGGCCGTCGACCCGGCCGAGCCGGTGCCGGACATCCGGGTCCGGTGCGGCATCGGTCCCGACGTTCCGCTGCTGGTCTACAGCGGCGTCGCCGCCCCCAAGCGTGGGCTCGGGGTGATGATCGAGGCGCTGCCCGAGCTGGCCGGGGCGCACGTCGCCCTGGTCGTCAACAAGCCCGACTCCGACTATGTGCGTGGCCTGGTGTCCCGGGCCCAGGAGCTGGGCGCGGCCGACCGGGTGCACGTCCTTCCGTACGTGCCCCACCACCAGGTGGTGCGGTTCCTCTCCGGCGCGCAGGTCGGGGTGATCCCGATCCAGCACTGGCCGAACCACGAGATCGCCCTGATCACCAAGTTCTTCGAGTATTCACACGCCCGACTGCCGCTGGTCGTCTCCGACGTCCGGACGATGGCGGAGACTGTGCGGTCGACCGGCCAGGGCGAGGTGTTCACGGCCGAGGACGTGGCGGACTACGTACGGGCGGTGCGGGCGGTGCTGGCGGATCCGGAGCGGTACCGCGCTGCGTACGACCAGCCGGGGCTGCTGGCCAACTGGACGTGGGCGGCGCAGGCGGAGGTCCTCGACGGGGTGTACTCCCGGCTGCTGCCGGACCGCCCGCGGCGCTCGGCCGGCGACGGCACGTCGACCGTGGCGGTGGCCTCGGCGGGGGCTGGCAGGTGACCCAGCCGGACGTGACCGTGGTCACGGCCGTCTACAACACCATGCCGGACCTCACCACATGCCTCACCTCGCTGGTCGACCAGACCATCGGGCTGGACCGGCTGGAGATCGTCGCGGTCGACGACGGCTCGACCGACGGTAGCGCCGAGGAGCTGGACCGCTTCGCCGCGCGCTACCCCGGCACCGTGAAGGTGCTGCACCAGCCGAATTCGGGCGGGCCGGCCGCGCCGAGCAACCGCGCGCTGGAGCAGGCCACCGGCCGGTACGTCTTCTTCATCGGCTCCGACGACCACCTCGGTCCGCAGGCGCTGGAGCGGATGGTGGACGCGGCCGACCGGTGGGGTTCGGACGTGCTGCTCGGTCGGCTGGTGGGGGTCAACCGCCGCTACGTCCACCAGGCGATCTTCGAGAGCACCGAGCCGCGGGTGGACCTCTTCACCTCCGCACTGCCGTTCGCGCTGTCCAACACCAAGCTGTTCCGGCGCGACCTGGTGGAGAAGTACGGCCTGCGCTTCCCGGAGGACATGCCGGTCGGCAGCGATCAGCCGTTCACCCTGGAGGCCTGCCTGCGGGCCGAACGGATCTCGGTCCTCGCCGACTACGACTACTACTACGCGGTCAAGCGGACCAACGCCAGCAACATCACCTACCGCAGCACCCACCTCGCCCGGCTGAGCTGCGTCGAGCGGATCGTCGCCTTTGTCGCCGAGCACATCGAACCGGGGGCGCGCCGCGACGCCGTCCTGCGGCGGCACTTCACCTGGGAAATCGCCAAGCTGCTCCAGGCCGACTTCCTCAAGCTCGACCGAACGACCCAGGAACGGGTGCAGGAGGGCGTCCGGCGGCTCGTCCGCGAGCACCTCACCGAGGGGATCCGCGCCCAGCTCGAGGTGACCGCGCGGGTGCGCATCGGCACGGCCGCCTACGGCACCCTGGACGACCTGGTGGCCGTGATCGGGCAGGACGCCCGCGACAGCGGGCCGCCCCCCGTGCTGCGGGGGACGCGCTGGCTCGCCCGCTATCCTGGCTTCGGGGACCCCCGCCTGGGCCTGTCCGACGACTGGTACGAGCTCACCGGCCCGACCGCGAGATGGTTGGCCCGGCTGGAGACGATCGCCGTGCGCTGGACGGTCGACGGTGCGGGTTCCCGGGTGGTGACCATGACCGCCCGCAGTTTCCGCTCGGACCTGGCGGAGCTGGTCGACGGCCGGATCAGCGTCTGGGCGGGCGGGACGGCCGGCACCGTCGACCGGATCGAGGACGGCCCGGCCGGTGCGATGGTGACCATGTCGTTCCGGGCGGCGGATCTGCTCGACGGGCTCAAGCCCGGCGGGGAGACCCGCACGGTGAAGGTGACGGTCGACCGGGACGGTGACAGCGGCTCGGCGTGGTTGCGTGGCCCCCGCCCATCGGTGACGCACCGGGCGTTCCACCGGGAGGACGGCCGCCTCTTCGCCTTCGCCAGCAGCACGAACCACAAGGGTCACCTGGTGCTAGCCGTCTTCCCGGTGACGCTGCGCCGCATGATGGCCGGCCTGCGACGCCGGCTCCCCCTAGGAGGAAAGAACCAGTCATGAACATCTGCGTCGTCGCGCTCGGAAAGATCGGTCTGCCGCTCGCCGTGCAGTTCGCGACCAAGGGGCACCGGGTGATCGGTGCCGACGTCTCCGAGCGGGTCGTCCAGTTGGTCAACGACGGGGCCGTGCCGTTCCCGGGCGAGGCCGACCTGGACGTCAAGCTGAAGGAGGTGGTCGCCGCCGGGCTGCTGTCGGCCACCACCGACACCGCCACCGCGGTCGCCGAGTCCGAGGCGGTCGTCGTGGTCGTGCCGCTCTTCGTGGACGCCGAGGGCGTGCCGGACTTCGGCTGGATGGACGATGCCACCCGGGCCATCGCCCGCGGCCTCAAGCCGGGGACCCTGGTCAGCTACGAGACCACCCTGCCGGTCGGCACCACCCGCAACCGCTGGGCTCCGATGCTGGAGGAGGGCTCCGGGCTGACCGCCGGCACGGACTTTCACCTGGTCTTCAGCCCGGAGCGGGTGCTCACCGGCCGGGTCTTCGCCGACCTGCGCCGTTACCCGAAGCTGGTCGGCGGCATCGACGAGGCGTCCGCTGCGCACGGGGTGCGCTTCTACGAGGCGGTGCTGGACTTCGACGAGCGGGCCGACCTCAACCGGCCCAACGGCGTCTGGGACCTGGGCTCGGCCGAGGCGTCCGAGCTGGCCAAGCTCGCCGAGACGACCTACCGGGACGTGAACATCGGCCTGGCGAACCAGTTCGCCCGGTTCGCCGACACCGTCGGCGTTGACGTCACCAAGGTCATCGAGGCCTGCAACACCCAGCCGTACAGCCACATCCACTCGCCGGGCATCGCCGTCGGCGGCCACTGCATCCCGATCTACCCGCGGATGTACCTGTGGAACGACCCGGCCGCCACCGTGGTCCGCTCGGCCCGTGAGGCCAACGCCGCCATGCCGGATTACGCCGTCGACCTGCTCGCCGCCGCGTACGGCGACCTGACCGGCGTGGGCGTGCTGGTGCTGGGGGCGTCCTACCGGGGTGGTGTCAAGGAGACCGCCTTCTCCGGCGTCTTCCCGACCGTGGAGGCGCTGCGGAAGCGGGGCGCGAAGCCGTACGTCTCCGACCCGATGTACACCAACGAGGAGCTGGCCGCGCACGGCCTGCCCGGCTACGACGGCGAGCCGGTCGGCGCCGCCGTGATCCAGGCCGACCACGCCGAGTACCGCACCCTCACCCCGGCCGACCTGCCGGGCGTGACGGTGCTGGTCGACGGCCGCCGGGTCACCGACCCGACCCGCTGGACCGGTGTCCGCCGGGTGGTCATCGGCGGCTGACCCGTCCGCACGCCCGTGGGCCCCGGCCGTTTCGACGGCCGGGGCCCACTGCGTTGCGCGGTCACCCGGAGTGAGCGGCGCCGTTACCCGCTCACCGGCCCGACACCCCGGTAATACTTGTGTTACCTGCCCCGCTTAGGGTCGCAGCACCCGGTATCGGAGCTTATCGACGCCGGTGAGCAGACACGGAGCGTGTCGTTGTTCAACAGAGCACGAAGCCAACGGGGTGTCGCCACCAGCGGTGCGACCCTGGCCGGCTACGGGATCATGGTCTTGGCCGGAGTCCTCGGCCAGGTGATCCCGTACGCGGTCGCCGCCCTGGTTGTCATCGCCGCTGAGCTGGCCCTCGCCACCCGGTACGCCGCCACCGACGAGCTGCTCGAGAAGACCGGCCTCGGGCTGGTCCCGAGGCGGCTCGTGCGCGACCTGTCCGTCGTCCTGCTGGTCGTCGCCGCGGTCCGTCCGGGAGCCGGCCCCACCGTCGTGGTCCTGCTGCTGCCCGCCGCGTTGTGGACCGTGGCCGTCGGCACCAACGCCCTCACCCGGATCGTCAACGGGCGGGCCGCCACCCCGGCGTTCACCCGCAACATCGAGCTCGGCGCACTGCGCCGGGTGCCGGTACCCCCGGCCTGGGCCCAGCTGCTCGCCGACCTGCGGCTGCCGCTGCTCAACGTGCTCCTCGTGCCGGCGGCCGTGCTCTCCGCATTGACCGACCGGATCACCCCGGTGGTGGTGACCGGGCTTGTCACCCTGGTCGCAGGGCTGGTCACCGCGGCGGTGCTGGCGTTCACCCGGCTGCGTGGGCGCGGCCGGACCCCGGGTGTGCTGCCCGCGGTGCACGACTGGATGGCCCGGGAGCGGCCCGAGGTGGCGCTCTATTTCGCCGGCCCGGCCAAGGACGTCTACCAGGCCAACATGTGGCTCGCCCCGGTCGAGGCGGCCGGCCGCCGGGCGGTGGTGCTGCTCCGGTCGGGGGACGCGTTCCACGAGCTGGCCGACACCCGGCTGCCGGTGGTCTGCGTACCGGCCGGCGTCGACTTCATGAACCTCGACCTGAGCTCGATCCGGGTCGCCCTGTACGCGGCGAACGTCGGCGCCAACATCCACCTGCTGCGCGAGCCGGGTGTGAAGCATGTCTTCGTCGGCCACGGCGACAGCGACAAGCAGGCCAGCGTCAACCCGTACAGCAAGGTGTACGACGAGGTCTGGGTGGCCGGGCCGGCCGGCCGGGAGCGCTACGCCCGGGCCGGTGTGGGCGTGCTGGACCGCGACATCGTGGAGGTCGGCCGCCCGCAGCTCGCCGGGGTGCACACCTTCGGCTCCGGGGCCACCGGCCGCCCGTTCACGGTCCTCTACGCCCCGACCTGGGAGGGCTGGCATGACGACGACCCGTACCACACCTCGCTGGTGCTGATGGGGGAGCAGATCGTGGCCGGGCTGCTCGCCGCCGACGTCCGGCTGGTCTACAAGCCGCATCCGCTGACCGGCACCCGGTCGACGAAGGCCCGCGCGGTGCACGAGCGGATCGTCGCCCGGATCCGGGCCGCCGGCGGCCAGACCGACCCGGCCTCGCTGGACGGCACCGCGCATCTCGCGGTCACCGGCCGGACGCCGGCCCTGTTCGACTGCTTCAACGTCACCGACCTGCTGATCAGCGACGTGTCGAGCGTGGTCTCCGACTTCGTGCAGAGCGAGCGGCCGTACGTGGTGGCCAACCCGGCCGGCCTGCCCGAGGACGAGTTCCGCCGGACGTTCCCGACCGCGCGGGCGGCGTACCTGCTCTCGGCGGACTGCGGCGAGCTGGGGAAGATTCTCGCCGTCACCCGGGCCGGGGACGACCCGATGACCGAGGCGCGGCGGGAGCTGAAGGAGTACCTGCTCGGTCCGGCCGGATCGAACCCGATGGACCGGTTCCGGGAGGAGATCGACCGCCTCTGCGGCTGACCGGCGCGTGGGTGCCGGCGGGGGCCGACGGCCGGGCGGCCGTCGCCCCCCGCCGCGCGTTCAGCCCCGCTGCGGCGGGGTGTCGACGTCGCGGGAGACGACCTCGCCCTTCTCGTCGACCCAGCCCTTCGGCCGGGCCGGGTTGCCGGCCACCAGCTGGTACGGCTTGACGTCCCTGGTCACCACCGAGCCCGCGGCGATCATCGCGTACTCGCCGACCTCGATGCCACAGACCAGGGTGGCGTTGGCGCCGATCGAGGCGCCCCGGCGGACCATGGTGGGCGTGATGGTCCAGTCCGGGTTCTGGGCGCGCGGGCGGAAGTCGTTGGTGAACACCGCGGAGGGGCCGACGAAGACCTCGTCCTCGATCGTGACGCCCTGGTAGACCGAGACGTTGTTCTGGATCTTCACCCGGTCGCCGACCGTGACGTTCGCGTCGACGTACACGTTGCGGCCGATCACGCAGCCGGCGCCGACCTGCGCGCTCGACCGGATGTGGGCCAGGTGCCAGACCTTGGTGCCGTCGCCGACCTCGGCGCCCTCCTCCACATCGGCGGTCGGGTGGACGAAGACGGAGGCGGACCGGTCGTTGGTGTCAGTCATGTCAACTCGCATCGTCACAGGGCGCGTCGTCGCGCCGTCGGTGCCGGATGACCGCGCCGGCTGACCGCCGCCGCCCCGCCCGGGCCAGGACCGCCCGGGCCAGGACCGGGCTCCCGGTGCCGGCGCGGGCTCGACGCAGCATAACGAGCCGTCAGCCCAGCAGCTCCGCCACCGCGTCGGCGGCGGGCCGGTCCGCCGGCAGCGGGTGCGCCGCCACCACCGCGTCGACCGGCAGCACCGCGTACAGGTGCGGGAAGAGCGCCCCGCCCCGGGACACCTCCCAGCGCAGCGCGTCGCCGAGCCGGTCCGGGTCCACGGCCAGCACGGTGAGGCCGGTGACCCCGGCGAAGAACCGCTGGGCCGTCTCCACCACCTGGTCGGCCGCGGAGAGGTGGATGAACCCCGACTGGTGGTCCATCGCGGTGCCGGCGAAGTGCCCCGCCGCCTGCGCCTGCTCCCACTCGCCGCTGGACAGAATCTTGTAGATCACCACCGCAGCCTAGTGTCGCTCCGCCGGACGCGGCGGGCCGGTTCCGGCGTACGCCCGCGCTTGTACTGCGGGAGCGGCATGCTCGGGTGGAGGGCTCGCGGAGGGATGGCGATGCAGAGCTACGACGACGACTGGACCGACGGCCAGCGGGCCGTCTACGACGAGTGCTACCAGGCCGGCGCCGAGTGGGCCGGCGACCCGGACACCCCCAGCGAGGACGTGCAGCACGTGATCAACCTGGCGGAGGCGGACGACGACACCTTCGGCGACGCGGAGACCGACTACCCGCCGCTGGTCGACGCCGTCGCCCAGGCCACCGGGGAGAACGTGACGAGCGTGCCGGCCAGCCATTCCGACCCGGGCTTCAAGGGCTTCGCCGACGGTGTCCGGGACGCGACCGCCGGCGAGGTCTTCGGTCTGTGACCGGACCCTGAGGCTCCCGCCCCGCCGACACTTCTGCCACCATTCCAGGGCAGTACGTCGAGCGGATTGGGGACACAGGTGCGGATCCTCCTGGTCGAGGACGATCGTCGGGTGGCCGCCGCCCTGTCGTCCGCGCTGACCCGGCGCGGCTACGAGGTGGAGCACGCCGCCACCGTCGAGGCCGCGCTCTCCGCCGCCCCCTGCGACCTGGTGCTGCTCGACCTGACCCTGCCCGACGGGGACGGCACCGACCTGTGCCGGGAACTGCGCCGGCGCAGCAGCCAACTCGGCATCATCGCGGTGACCGCCCGGGGGGAGGAACGCGACCGGGTGCTCGGCCTGCGGCTGGGCGCCGACGACTACGTGGTCAAGCCCTTCTCCATGGTCGAGCTCCAGGCACGGATCGAGGCGGTGCTGCGACGGGCGGCGCACACCGCGCCGGAGCGCAGCCTGATCGAGGCGGGCGCGGTCCGCATCGACGTGGGCGGCCGGACGGTCAGCGTGGCCGGCCGGACGGTGGCGCTGACCCGCAAGGAGTTCGACATCCTGCTCTCCCTGGCCCGGCAGCCCGGTGTGGCGGTGCCCCGGGACCGGATCCTGCTCGACGTCTGGGGCACCACCTGGGCCGACCGGCACACGGTGGAGGTGCACGTCGGCTCGCTGCGCGGCAAGCTCGGCGACCCGACGCTGGTGGAGACCGTACGCGGGGTCGGGTACCGGCTCCGGGGCGAGTAGGGGGCCGCGGTGCGCCGCCGGCTGGTGATCAGCTATCTGCTGCTGATGGTGCTGGTGCTGTTGGCCCTGGAGACACCCCTGGCAGCCACCCTGGCCACCCGGGAGACCGAGCGGGTCCGCGCCGACCGGCTCGCCGACGCCACCCGGTTCGCCTCGCTCGCCGGTCCGGCGCTGCGTGGCGGCGGGGCCGGCCTGCTCGACGGCGAGTTGACCGCCTACGACGACCTGTACGGCATCGGGGCCGCGGTGGTCGACCGGGACAGCCGGACCGTGACCGCCTCGGCGAGCTGGGAGCCCGGCCCGGGCACCGCGACGGCCCTGGACACCGCACTGGCCGGGCAGCAGTTCAGCGGGCCGGATTCGGTGTGGCCCTGGGTGAACGTGCCGCTGGTGGTGGCGGTCCCGATCAACGACGGCGGGGAGGTGCTCGGGGCGGTGGTCACCGCCACCCCGTCGGACAAGGTGCGGCGTACCGTCACCACCTGGTGGCTGGTGCTCGCGGCGATCGGTCTGCTCGCGGTGCTGGCCTGCATCTCCACCGCGTTCGGGCTGGCCGGCTGGGTGCTGCGTCCGGTCACCGAACTGGACGCGGTGACCCACGAGATCGCCGAGGGCGACCGCGGCGCCCGGGTACGCCCCCGGCTCGGCCCGCCGGAGCTGCGCCGGCTCGCCGCCAGCTTCAACAACATGGCCGACGTGGTCTCCGACGTGATGGACCGGCAACGGGCGTTCGTGGCGCACGCCAGCCATCAGCTGCGCAACCCGCTGACCGCGCTGCGCCTGCGGGTGGAGGAGCTGGGGCCGAGCCTGACCGACGCCGACGGCCGCACCGAGCACCGGCTCGCGCTGGAGGAGACCGACCGGCTGGCCACGCTGCTCGACGCGCTGCTCACCCTGGCCCGGGCCGAACGCGAGGAGAACCAGCGGGTCACCGTCGACGCCGCCGAGGTGGCCGCCTCCCGGGTGGCCGCCTGGCTGCCGCTGGCCCGGCACCGGTCCGTCACCCTGCGGCTCGACACGGTCGAGGCCCCCGCGTACGCCCGGACCGTGCCGACCGCGATCGATCAGGTGCTCGACGCGCTGATCGACAACGCGGTCAAGTTCAGCGGGGCCGGGGGAGAGGTGACGGTGACCGTACACGCGGCCGACGGCGGAACCGTGCTGCGGGTGCGGGACAACGGACCCGGCATGACGACGAGCCAGCTCGACCAGGCCACCGAGCGGTTCTGGCGGGCGCCGGACGCGCAGAACGTCGACGGCGCCGGACTGGGGCTGACCATCGTCGCGGTGCTGGTCGACGCCTCCGACGGCCGGCTGACGATGCGCCAGGGCGAGCCCCGGGGGCTGGTCGCCGAGCTCTGGTTCCCCGCCCCGGGCGACCTCCTGGTCGAGGACGGCGCCGCCGGCGCGGCCGAACCGGTGGCCTCCGACGCCGGCCAGCCGTGACCCGCGAATCTCCGTCCCGCACGGGCGGAGAGAACGTCAGGGCTTGTTCGCCCGGTACCAGTCCGCCGCGCCGGGATGCAGGGGCAGCGGGGTGGTGACGATCGCCGACCGGGGGCTCATCCGGCCGCCCGCCGGATGCATGGCGGCCAACTCCTCCCGGCGGTCCATCAGCAGCCGGGTCACCTCCCGGACCAGCGCCTTCGGCAGATCGGCGCGGACGATCAGATAGTTGGGGTTGGCCACGGTGCTGACCGGTTCCGCCCCGTACACCGAGCTGGGGATGTCCCGGGTCACGTAGACCTCGTAGGCGCTGCGCAGCGGCTCGGTCCACTCACCCAGGTCGACCATCCGCACGGGCATGCTTCCGGCCAGCTCCGCGACGCCGCCTACCGGCAGCCCCCCGGAGAAGAAGAACGCGTCGATCCGGCCGTCGCGCAGCGCCGCCATCGAGTCGTCCAGGCCGAGGTGCTTCCGCAGGACCTTGTCGCCGCCGAGCTGGGCCACCTCCAGCAGCCGGGTCGCCGTCACCTCGGTGCCGGAGCCGTTGGCGCCGACCGACACCCGCCGTCCGTTCAGGTCGGCCAGCGTGTGTACCGGGCCGCCGGCGGTGGTGACCAGGTGCAGCAGGTCGTCGTAGACCCGGGCGACGGCGAGCACGGTGGGATGCTCCGGGGAGCGGGGCGGCAGCACGTCGGCCTGGGTGAAGCCCAGTTCCGCCTCGCCGGAGCCGACCAGCCGGACGTTCTGCGCGGAGGCGGCGGTGACCACCACGCTGGCCCGTACCCCGGGCAGCTCGCGGTTGAGGATGGTGGCCAGCGACTGACCGAAGGCGTGGTAGACGGCGGTCGGGCTGCCGGTGGCGATCCGGATCCGCACCGGCGGGGTCGGCTCGTCCCGGCAGGCGGCGAGCCCGGCGACGGCCGACATCAGCAGCATCACCAGCGCCACCGGCGCGGCGACCCGGCACCGGCCGCGCACAGACCAGTGTCGGCTCACGGGCTGCACTGTGCGCTGCGCACCGCCCGTCGCGCAAGCCCGGCCGGTCAGCCGCCCGTACTGGGCGGACGGCTCAGCACGCCACCGCCGGCGTGAGGGTGGCGCTGCCCATGATCCGGGCGCGGTCCGGGCCGTTGGAGACGCTCACCAGAAGGCAGCCGGCGCCGGGCCGGAGCACCGCCGGGACCTCCAGCAGCGCCGCGCCGCGTACCAGCACCGCGGCCAGGTCCCGGTCGAACAGCCGGACGCCGAGGCTGTGCCGGCGCACGTGTCGGCCGCCGGCCAGCAGCGCCGCGCGCCAGGCGGCCGCGGCCAGCCGGGACCGCCACAGCCGGCGGGTGTTGGAGGCGCCGGGGGCCGGGCCGCCGAGCAGCTCCCGGCGGCCCTGCCGCCAGCCGGCCTCCAGCATGGTCGCGTACGTCGACCGGTGCTCCCGGGGCACGGACAGCCGGTGCAGCTCGTAGCGGCGGCGCAGGCCGCCGGTGGCCAGCTCGTGCTCCACCGGCACGTCGAGCCGGCCGAGCAGCTGCCGCATCCGGTGTGCCGCGTCCTCGCGGTTGAACTCGGCGACCCCACCCCGGTACGTCTCGCTGCCGACCCGGCGGGCGCCGGTTGCCGGGGGCGGGGTACATCGCACCAGGCAGGCGACCTCGAACGCGTCGGCCAGGGTCTGCCAGTCCAGCGGTGGGGGCGTCGACGACGGGCGGGCCCGGTCGAGCAGCGGGGTGGGTTCGGGAACCATGGACCGCTCCTTGTCGGCGTCGGGGTTCCCCTACCGTCGCCCCGCCACCGGCGCGGCGAAACCGCTGCGCCCGAGCCTTGAGCAAAATTTGCGGCTACAGCTCTGTCACCACGATGTCGACCTGGCGTGATCGGCCCAAAACGGGCGGTTGCTCCTCGACCGTGTACTTGAGGTCCCGCAGCGTCCCGACGAGGGCGTCGGCGGTGCGCGGCCGGACGCCGGCGGTCAGCAGGTCGCGGACGAGCCGCCCCTTGGTGGCCTTGTTGAAATGGCTCACCACCGAGCGGGTCGGTACGCCGTCGACGTCGCGCTCGTGCAGCACCCGCACCGTCACCGTCCGCTCCGCGACCACCCCGCGTGGCGCCCAGGTGGCCGCGTACGCGCCGGAACGCAGGTCCAGCACCGGCCCGTTGCCGGCGGCCGCCACCATCGCCGGGCCCAACGCCCGCCGCCAGTACGCCGACAGCGCCCCGATCCCCGGCAGCTTCGTTCCGACCGGGCAGCGGTACGGCGGGATCCGGTCGGTGAGGCGTACCGCGCCCCAGAGGCCGGAGCTGATCAGCACCGAGCGGCGGGCCAGCCGCTCCGCCGCCGGCGGCAGCGAGGGCAGGTCGAGCGCCTCGTAGAGCACCCCGGTGTAGATCCGCCCGGCCGGGGCGGTGGCCGCCTCGCGCAGCCGGGCGTTGCGGCGCAGGTCGCCGCGCTGCCCCTCGCTCAGGCCCAGCGCGGCCCGGGCCGCGGCCTCGTCCGGCCCGGCGCAGAGCCCGACGAGGGCGGTCAGCACCTCCTCCCGGGCCGGGGTCAGCTCCGGCAGGGAGAGCCGGGACGGGTCCAGTCGCCGGCCGGTGCCGGCGTCGGCCTTCCCCTCGGACGGGGGCAGCAGGATGAGCATCGGCTCAGCGTACGGCCCGGGCTCAGCGCCACGGTCGCACGGCGATCTCCGGGTGGTACACGCGATAGCCGCCGACCTCGGCGACCACGGCCGCGTCGGCCTGGGCGAGCCGCAGGCGCAACCCCAGCTCCGCCGGCGATCCGACCGCCAGCACGTACCCGGGCCGGGCCGCCCGCCCCACCTGTTTCCAGTACGCCGGGTAGCGGTTCTGCCCCGGGGTCAGGGCGCCGTCCAGCACCCCGCAGACCACCGACTCGCCGGTGTTGAAGATCAGCCGGTTGCAGGTCCAGTAGTCCCCGTACACCTCGTGCAGGCCGGCCCGGCGCACCGCCTCGGCCAGCTCCCGGGACTGCCGTTCCTCGGCGCGCCGCGACGGCGCGTCCGCCACGAACGCCACCGTGGCCGCCACCGTGGCGGCGGTCAGGGCGGCCAGCACGAGTCCCGCCGCCGCGCCCCCGATCCGGGCCGCCGCGCCCGCCGTGCCCCGCCACGCGTGCGCGGCGGCCAGCCAGAGCGGCCAGAGCACCACCGGCAGCGAGATCTGCAGCACCGACAGGTAACGGGCGTTGCCCAGCGGCTCGGTCGCGGACAGCGGGCTGCGCACGTACCCGAGCAGGGTGAGCGCGGCCCCGGCGACCAGGGCGAGCTGCGCGACGGCCCGGATCCGCGTGCCGCCCGTCGCCCGCCGGTACGCGACCAGCCCGAGCACGGCGGCGGCCACCAACAGCACCGGATAGAGCAGCGCGAACCACTCCTGCCACCGGGTGCAGCCGGTCGCCGGGCAGAGCCCGCCGGCCAGCGGCACCCCCTCCAGCAGGCCGCCGCGCACCCGCTCCGGCCAGGACGGCGTCGCGCCCGCCCTCGTGCTGATCTCGCGGAACACCGACAGCGAGTCCTGCCCAGGCGGGGCGTCGACGTTGTCCTTGATCATCGGAGCGACCCCGAGCAGGAACCCGGCCACCAGCAGCGCCCCCGGCCAGCCGACCAGGTCCCGGGGCGCCGCCCACACCAGCACCACCCCGGCCACCGCCAGGTAGGGCACGATCAGCCAGTCCGACCAGAGCGCCAACCCGGCGAGCAGGCCGAACACTCCGGTGGCCAGCCAGCGGTGCCGCACCCGGCGCTCGCCGAGGGCCACCGCGATCAGCAGCATCGCCACCACCGCCGGCTTCACCTCCGGCCGGCCGCCCACCACGGTGAGCTGGTCCCGGACCACCCGCTCGGAGCCGAGCGCCAGCAGCCCGACCACGAAGGTGGCCAGCCAGGGCGAGAAGAGCCGCCGGGTCAGCCGGTAGGTCAACCAGAGGAAGACCGCGTACAGCGCCAGCACCGGCAGCCGCAGCACCGGCCAGCTCGGCCCGGCCAACCCGACCAGCGGGGCCGCCAGGTACGACTCCAGCATGCCCATGTAGCGCTGGCCGTACAGGAAGACCGGTCGCTCGTGGCCGGTGGCGATGTGCAGGGCGGCGAGGCCGAACGTCGCCTCGTCGCTGTTCGAGGTGGGCAGCGTGAACAGCGTCAGGACCAGCCGGTAACCGACCCCGGCCACCCCGAGCAGCAGCGCGACCAGCGCCGGCCGGTCGAGCGTCGGACGCCGCCGCCCCGGGTTCCGCACTGGTGTCGACACGACCAACGCCCCCGTCGTCGCCTGCGACCGCAGTCTGTCACGACGCCGGCCGACCCTGGGGTGGATCGGCGGAGTCGACCCTCGTGGCTACGGGCGTCCGGTTGTGGCAGGGTTGCACCGTGCCACCGATACCCGCCGAAGATCTTGCCGTGCCGCGGCTGCATCGGGCCGCGCGGATCGAGGACGCCGTGCACGGCCTGGTGGAACGCCGGCTGCGCCGGACGGGTTGGAAGATCAACATCATCGCGTACGCCGGCTACGGCGCCCCGGGCTGGGCGCGGGTGCTCTGCCGGGTGTTGCTGGGCCGCCCCGACACCCGCCAGCGGGCCCGGTTGGAGAAGGTCCGCGGCTGGCGAAGCTTCGCCACCCTGCCCGCCAAGTACGCGAAGGTGACCATCGAGGTCGACGGCGTCCGCAAGGAGGCGACCGCGGATCGCAGCGGCTTCGTCGACACCGTCATCGAGGCCGACTTCACCCCCGGCTGGGGCTGCGTACGCCTCAGCGTCCCCGACGCCGAGCCGGTCGAGGCCCTGGTCCGGGTCCTCGACCCGGACGTCCGGTTCGGCATCCTCTCCGACATCGACGACACGGTCATGGTCACCACGCTGCCCCGGCCACTGCTCGCCGCCTGGAACACCTTCGTCCTCGACGAGCACGCCCGGGCCGCGGTGCCCGGCATGGCGGTGCTGTACGAGCGGCTGGTCACCGCCCACCCCGGCGCCCCCGTCTTCTACCTGTCGACCGGCGCCTGGAACGTCGCGCCCACGCTCACCCGGTTCCTGTCCCGGCACCTCTACCCGGCCGGGCCGCTGCTGCTCACCGACTGGGGGCCGACGGCCGACCGGTGGTTCCGCAGCGGCAAGGAGCACAAGCGGGCCACCCTGGCCCGGCTGGCCCGGGAGTTCCCGGACGTCCGGTGGCTGCTGATCGGCGACGACGGGCAGCACGACCAGGAGATCTACCGCGAGTTCGCCGCCGCGCACCCGGACAACGTGGCCGGGGTGGCGATCCGCCGGCTCTCACCCACCCAGTCGGTGCTCGCCGGCAGCCTGCCCGCCCCGGCCGGCCGCCCGTCCGCCGGCCCGGTGGGGCAGAAGTGGCTCTCCGCCCCGGACGGCGCCGGCCTGTGGAAGCTGCTGCGCGACGCGGGACTGGTCTGACGACCTGAGTCGCGGACGAGGGGTCAGTCGCGGCGGAGCCAGAGGGCGCCGAGTGGCGGCACCCGCACTGCCGCTGACGCGGGCATGCCGTGCCAGGGCACGCTCTCGGCGTGGACCGCGCCGAGGTTGCCGACGCCCGACCCGCCGTAGTGGTGGGCGTCGGTGTTGACCACCTCGGTCCAGACGCCGCCGGCCGGCAGGCCGATCCGGTAGCCCTCCAGCGGCAGGGCGGAGAAGTTCGCCACGCAGACCATGGTCTGGCCGTCGGGGGCGATCCGGACGAACGCGATGGTGTTGTTGGCGGCGTCGTCCCCGACGATCCAGCGGAAGCCGATGGGATCGGTGTCCTGCGACCACAGCGCCGGGGTGGCCCGGTAGACCCGGTTCAGGTCGCCGACCAGGCGCTGCACGCCGGCCCGTGCGGGGTCGTGCAGGAGGTACCAGTCGAGGCCGCGTTCCTCGCTCCACTCCCGGTCGTCGGCCAGCTCGCAGCCCATGAAGAGCAGCTGCTTGCCGGGGTGCGCCCACATGTACGCCAGCAGCGCCCGCACGTTGGCCAGGCGCTGCCAGGCGTCGCCGGGCATCTTGGCCGCCAGGGAGCCCTTGCCGTGCACCACCTCGTCGTGGCTGATCGGCAGCACGTAGTTCTCGCTCCAGGCGTACGCCAGGGAGAAGGTGAGCTGGTGGTGGTGGTGCTGCCGGTAGATCGGGTCCTTCGAGGAGTAGAGCAGGGTGTCGTGCATCCAGCCCATGTTCCACTTGAAGCCGAAGCCCAGCCCGCCTTCCGCGGTGGGGCGGGTGACACCGGGCCAGGCGGTGGACTCCTCGGCCACCATCACCACTCCGGCGTGGTGCTGGTAGACGGTGGCGTTGACCTCCTGGAGGAGCGCGATGGCCTCCAGGTTCTCCCGGCCGCCGTGCACGTTGGGCACCCACTGCCCCTCCTGGCGGGAGTAGTCCAGGTAGAGCATGGAGGCGACCGCGTCGACCCGCAGCCCGTCGGCGTGGAACTGGTCGCACCAGTAGAGCGCGTTGGCGACCAGGAAGTTGCGCACCTCGCGGCGGCCGAAGTCGAAGACGTACGTGCCCCAGTCGGGGTGCTCGCCGCGGCGCGGGTCGGGGTGCTCGTACAACGGGGTGCCGTCGAAGCGGCCGAGCGCCCAGTCGTCCTTCGGGAAGTGCGCCGGCACCCAGTCCAGGATCACCCCGATGCCGGCCTGGTGCAGCCGGTCGACCAGGTAGCGGAAGTCGTCCGGGTCGCCGAACCGGGCGGTGGGGGCGTAGTAGCCGGTGACCTGGTAGCCCCACGAGCCGCCGAACGGGTGCTCCATCACCGGCAGGAACTCCACGTGGGTGAAGCCGAGCTCGGTCACGTACGCGGTGAGCTGCTCGGCCAGCTCCCGGTAGCCGAGGCCGGGCCGCCAGGAGCCGAGGTGCACCTCGTACACGCTCATCGGCTCCTGGTGCGGCTGCCGCTTCGCCCGCCGCTCCAGCCAGGCCGCGTCGCCCCACTCGTACGTCGACCGGTGCACCACCGAGGCGGTGGCCGGCGGCACCTCGGTGCGCGCGGCGAGCGGGTCTGCCTTGTCCCGCCAGTGCCCGTCGGCGCCGAGGATCCGGTACTTGTACCTGGCGCCGGCGGACGCGCCGGGGACGAGGATCTCCCAGACGCCGCTGGCCCCGAGCGAGCGCATCGGCCAGCCGTCGTCCGGCCCCCAGCCGGTGAAGTCGCCGACGACCCGCACCCCGCGGGCGTTGGGCGCCCAGACCGCGAACGCCACGCCCCCGTCGACGACCCGGGCGCCGAGCGCCTCCCAGAGCCGCTCGTGCCGCCCCTCACCGATCAGGTGCAGATCCAGCTCGCCGAGGGTGGGCGGATGGCGGTAGGGGTCGTCGTGCACCGTGCCGTCGACCTCGACCCGGTAGTCGAGCACCGCACCGGGCAGCACGGCCTCGAAGACGCCGACGTCGTGCACCCGCTTCATCGGGTGCCGTTCGTCGCCGACCAGCACGGCCACGTCGGCCGCGCCCCGGCGCATCGTCCGGATGGTGGTGCGCCCGTCGGCCGGGTGCGCGCCGAGCACGGCGTGCGGGTCGTACGCCTCGCCGGCGATCAGCTGGTCCATCGTGCCTCGTCCTCCGGGGCCGGTGCGGTCGGGGCGGTGCCGCCGGAGAGGTCGGCGGGTACGGCTGCGACGGTCAGGTCCGGCACCGCAGCCCTCGGCTCGGGTACGGCCGGCGGGTCGGGGCGCCGCACGGTGAACACGTGCGCGGGTTGCAGGTACGGGTCGAGCCGGACGGCGTTGCGCTGCCCCCAGTCGTAGCTGGCCCCGATCAACTCGTCGTGGACGGTGAACCGCTCGTGCCAGTCGAAGCCGAGCGCCGGCATGTCCAGTGTGGTGTTGCCCCACTGCACTTCGCGTGAGTCGAACGAGCAGACCACGATCACCGTGTTGCCGGTGTCCGAGTCGTGTTTGGACCAGCAGAGCAGCGCCGGGTTGTCGATGTCGTGGAAGCGCAGGTTGCGCAGCCGGTGCAGGGCAGGGTTGTCGCGGCGGACCCGGTTGAGGGTGGCGATGAACGGGGCGAGCGAGCGGCCCTGCGCCTGGGCGCCGGCCCAGTCCCGGGGCCGCAGCTCGTACTTCTCGTTGTCCAGGTACTCCTCGGCGCCGGGGCGGGCGACGTGCTCGAACAGTTCGTAGCCCGCGTACACGCCCCAGGAGGGGGAGAGTAGCGCGGCCAGCACCGCCCGGATCTTGAACATCGGCGGGCCGCCGTGCTGCAGCGACTCGTGCAGGATGTCCGGGGTGTTGGGCCAGAAGTTGGGGCGCATGTAGTCGACCGCCGCCACCAGTTCCTCGCAGTACGCCCGCATCTCGGCCGCGCTGGTGCGCCAGGTGAAGTAGGTGTACGACTGGGTGAAGCCGATCTTGCCGAGCCCGTGCATGATCGCTGGCCGGGTGAACGCCTCGGCGAGGAAGAGCACGTCCGGGTCGACCTGCTTGACCTCCCTGATCAGCCAGTGCCAGAAGTCGAACGGTTTGGTGTGCGGGTTGTCCACCCGGAAGATCCGGATGCCCTCGCCGACCCAGTGCAGCACCACCCGCAGGATCTCCGCCCGGATGCCCTCCGGGTCGTTGTCGAAGTTCAGCGGGTAGATGTCCTGGTATTTCTTCGGCGGGTTCTCCGCGTACGCGATGCTGCCGTCGGCCCGGGTGGTGAACCACTCCGGGTGCTCGGTGACCCACGGGTGGTCCGGGGCGCACTGCAACGCCAGGTCCATCGCCACCTCGAGCCCGACGTCGGCGGCGGCGGCGATGAACGCGCGGAAGTCCGCCGGCGTGCCCAGGTCGGGGTGGATGGCGTCGTGCCCGCCCTCGGCGGCGCCGATCGCCCACGGCGAGCCGACGTCGTCCGGGCCGGCGGAGAGCGAGTTGTTGCGCCCCTTGCGGTTGATCCGGCCGATCGGATGGACCGGCGGCAGGTAGAGCACGTCGAAACCCATCGCCGCGACGCCCGACAGGCGATCCGTGGCGGTGCGGAGGGTGCCCGACCGGGCGGGCGTGTCGGCGGTGCCCGTAACCGCCCCCTCGGAGCGGGGGAAGAACTCGTACCACGCGGAGAAGAGCGCCCGGGGGCGGTCCACCCAGAGCCGGTGCTCGTCGCCGGTCGTGACCAGCTCGCGGACCGGGTGCGCCCAGAGCAGCGGGGCCAGGTCGAGCGCCGGGCCGACCCGCCGGGGCAGCTCCCGGTCGTCGTCGCGCAGCGCGAGCACCGCGGCCCGGACCCGCTCCCGGTCGGCGTCCGGGACCAGCTCCAGGGCCGCCTCCAGCACCCGGGCGCCCTCGGCCAGGTCGTTGGCCAGCTCGGCCGGTCCCTGGCCGGCGGCGAGCTTCTTGGTGACCGCGTTCTGCCAGGTCAGGTACGGGTCCTGGAACGCCTCGACGGCGAACCGCCACTCGCCGACCGCGTCGGGGCGGATGGTCGCGTGCCAGCGGTCCTGGCCCGGTTCGCCGGGACGCATCCGGGTGAACGGGCGGGCGGCGCCGTCCGGCCCGAGCCAGACCACGTTGCAGCCGAGCGCGTCGTGCCCCTCGCGATAGGCACGGGCCGACACCGGCACCAGCTCGTCGACGACCGCCTTGGCCGGGTAGCGACCGCAGGCGACGACGGGAGACACGTCCTCAATGGGGAAGCGACCGGTCACCGGTTCAACCTACTGCGCGAGATCGCCTCGCGCTCGGGTCAACCGGTGGTCGGCATGCCTTGGGTGACTACTTCGCCCGCCGCGCCCGACGGCACCGTGTCGCGTAGTTCCGAGGCCACGGTCGGCTGCCTGGCGGCGGCGCGGGCGGCGGCAGCAACCGCGACCGCGAGGGTGAGGGCGATCATCCCGGCCATGGTCAGGTGGGCGTACCAGGTGTACCAGCTCCAACTTGGGAGCTTCGGTGCCCACGGGTCGACCGGTTCGGCGTAGAGCGCGAGCAGCTCGTCGTAGGTTGCCACTGCGGGACGTGCCAGCGCCGCAAGGCCGACGGCGGACAGTAGGCCGAGCGCGGCACGGTAAAGCGGCGGACTCCAGCGCAGAGTGCCGTTCGTCGTCTGGACCGCGATGCGGGGCCGTGGTCCGCTACCCCGCGCCGCGTACCAGGCCCAGCCAACCAGCAGCCAGCCGCTGACCGCACCGGCGAGCCAGCCGGCAGCGGTAGCGATCGGGACCCAGGGCGGCTCGACCTGGTAGAAGACGACGTCCACCACGCCGTCGTGCCCGAACACCCGTACCCGCAGACCGCCTTGCGTCGCGGCAAACCAGTCGTTGCCACCCGGCTCGATCCGCCAGCCTGCGAACCGGGCGCGTGCATCCGCCGCTGACCACGCCGCAGTGCGCACCGGGGCGTAAGTCATCATCGTGTGGCCCGACTCGAGCAGTCCTTCGTTGCGGTAGAAGGTGTCGATGTACGGCTGGCCGAGCGCCATGGTGGTGATCGAGCGGGCGGCAGGGTCTGCCGGAAGCGGAGCTGCCGCGCGCCAGCCGAGCCAGGCGCCGGCAGCGCTGCCGAAGGCGCCGACGATTAGCGCAGTCAGCACCGCCACGACGAGCGGAGCCTTGCCGACCGGGAGCCGGAACCGCTGCCGCAGCCCACCCCGCAACAGGTCGACGACCTCACGGAAGGTCGGGCGGGCCCGGCCCGGCGGGACCGCGTCGAGCAGGATCGTGACCAACTCCTCGCCGTGGCTGCGTCGGTAGCCACGCGGATAGGCCAGCATCAGGCAGCGGTACCAGCCCTCGAGTGTCATGCGGCACCGATCGCGAACCCGCCGGCGGCCCGCCGCCGCAACCCGGCCGCGGCGGCGTTGGCGTTGCGGCGTAGGCGCTCCACCTCGACGGCGAGCCGCGAGGCGCCGTCGTCGGTGAGGCGGTAATAGCGACGTAGCCGGCCGTCGATGGCCTCTTCTCGATCGACCGCGATGAGACCCTGCTCGGCGAGCCGGTCGAGCGCGCCATAAAGCGTGCCGGCACCGAGCACGACATCGCCGCCGGACAGGTCGCCCACCTGCTGGAGAATGCCGTAGCCGTGCAGCGGCGCTCCAGCGAGCGCGGTAAGGATGAGAAACGTCGGCTCCCGCAGCGCTGCCATCCCGCAAAGCTACAGTCACCGTGATATCTCGTCAAACGTACTATCCGGTCGAGGGTCAGTGGGGGCAGACGCCACATCCGGGCACCCCTGCTCAGCTGCCAACGTTCCACGGGCGGAGGGCGGCCAGCGACACGTATCATCTGTAATACGTATCAGGAGGCTGCCATGAAGTTGAACAGCAAGGGGCAGGTGACCATCCCGGCCGACCTACGCGCCCGGCACAACCTGCACGAGGGCGACGAGGTCGATGTGATCGAGGAGGGCGGCGCACTACGCATCGTGCGCGTCAGTAACGCCGAGACCCGTGGCCGGCGCCTGGTTCGGCACATGCGCGGACGAGGCGGTGCCCGAGAGGTGGAGAGCATGTCGACGGACGAGCTGATGGACCTGCTCCGTGGCGAGTGAACGGATCCGGGCCGTGGCCGGACGGGCGACCGACACGGTTACCACCCTGGTCGACACCAACGTCCTGCTGGACATCTTCACCGAGGATCCGCAGTGGGCCGACTGGTCGGGCGAGGCGCTGGCCGCAGCGCGTGATGCCGGCGTCCTGGTGATCAATCCGATCGTATACGCCGAGGTGTCCGTACGGTTCGCGCGCGTCGAGGAACTCGACGACGCCCTGCCCGCCACGGACTTCCTCCGCGAGGAGCTGCCATTTCCCGCGGGCTTCCTGACGGGCAAGGCGTACGCGCGGTACCGCGCTCAGGGCGGCACCAAACGTTCGCCGATCGCCGACTTCTACATCGGCGCGCACGCTGCGGTCTGCCGCTACCGCCTGCTGACTCGCGACAGCAGCCGCTACCGGACCTATTTCCCGACCCTGACGCTGATCGCGCCCGAGGCGTAGCGGATCGCCTCCCGAGCGTCCCTGGTGCTGGCGCACGTGACGATGCCGGCCGGATGGATCCCGGTCCGCAGCGCACCGGCAGCGCCCGCGCGCGGTAGGTCCCGCCTGTCGATCATCGTAGGTGCCCTCGGGAGACGCGCCGGGGAGGTGATCGCCCCCGGGCTCATCCTCCAACCCGGCGTGGTCGCCGTCGTGCTGGTCCGGCGCGTTTCACGTGTTGTGACGACGGTGGAGCCGGCCGATCGCGCACGGGGTGGCCGCAGGTCAGCCGGCGGCGCCCACCGAGCGGTACACCTCCAGCGTCCGCTGGGCGATGGCGTCCCAGGAGAAGTGCTCGACGGCCCGGCGGCGGCCGGCCCGGCCCAGCTCGGCGGCGCGTGCCGGGTCGGCGAGGACGCCGTTGACCGCGGCGGCCAGGTCGGCCACGAAGCGCTCCGGGTCCAGCGGCCGGCCGCTGCCGTCGGTGGCCTGCTCGATCGGCACCAGCACGCCGGTCTCCCCGTCGGCCACCACCTCCGGGATGCCGCCGGTGGCGGTGGCGACCACCGCCGTCTCGCAGGCCATCGCCTCCAGGTTCACGATGCCCATCGGCTCGTACACCGACGGGCACACGAAGATCGTGGCGTGGGTGAGCACCTGGATCACCTCGTGCTTGGGCAGCATCTCGGCCACCCAGACCACGCCCGAGCGGTTCGCCCGCAGCTCGGTCACCAGGCTCTCCACCTCGGCGGCGATCTCCAGGGTGTCCGGGGCGCCGGCGAGCAGCACCAGCTGCGTGTCGGCGGGCAGCTCCCGGGCGGCCCGGAGGAGGTACGGCAGCCCCTTCTGCCGGGTGATCCGCCCGACGTACGCCAAGCTGGGGCGGGACGGGTCGATGCCGAGCCGGTCCACCACGTCGGTGCGGTGGTCCGGGGCGTACTGGACGGTGTCGATGCCGTTGTAGACCACCCGCACCCGGTCCGGGTCCACCGCCGGGTACGCGGCCAGCACGTCCCGCCGCATCCCCGCGCTGACCGCGATCACCGCGTCGGCGGCCTCCACCGCGGTGCGCTCGCACCACGAGGAGAGCGCATAGCCGCCGCCGAGCTGCTCGGCCTTCCACGGGCGCAGCGGCTCGAGGCTGTGCGCGGTGACCACGTGCGGCACCCCGTGCAGCAGCTTCGCGGTGTGCCCGGCCAGGTTGGCGTACCAGGTGTGGCTGTGCACCACGTCGGTGCCGGCGCAACCGGCGGCCATCTCCAGGTCGACGCCCATGGTCCGCAGTGCCGCGTTCGCGCCGGCCAGTTCGGCCGGTTCGGCGTACGCGGTGACCCCCGGCTCGTCACGCGGCGCGCCGAAGCAGTGCACCCGTACGTCGGCGAGGCGGCGCAGCTCGCGCGCCAGGTACTCGACGTGCACCCCGGCCCCGCCGTACACCTCGGGCGGGTATTCCCTGGTCAGCAGGTCGACGCGCAGGCGTGCGGTATCGGTCATGTCCGGCACCCTAGTGCAGAAGCCGGCGGCGCACCCGGTGCGGAACTGTGCGCGTACGAGTGGTGAAGTCGGGGCGGGATGGATAGCGTCTGAGCATGGCTGCCAAGGTGCTCGCGATCGTCCTGGCCGGCGGGGAGGGCAAGCGCCTGATGCCCCTCACCGCCGACCGGGCGAAGCCGGCCGTCCCCTTCGGCGGGATGTACCGCATGGTCGACTTCGTCCTCTCCAACCTGGCGAACGCCGGCTATCTCAAGATGGTCGTGCTGACCCAGTACAAGTCGCACTCGCTGGACCGCCACATCACCACGACGTGGCGGATGTCGACCATGCTCGGCAACTACGTCACGCCGGTCCCGGCGCAGCAGCGTCGCGGCCCGTGGTGGTTCGCCGGCTCGGCCGACGCCATCTACCAGAGTTTCAACCTGATCTACGACGAGCAGCCGGAGCACGTGATCGTCTTCGGCGCCGACCACATCTACCGGATGGACCCGCGGCAGATGGTGGAGGACCACATCAACTCGGGTGCCGCGGTGACGGTGGCGGGCATCCGCCAGCCGCTTTCCATGGCGGACCAGTTCGGTGTGATCGAGGTCGGCGAGGACGGCCGGCGGATCCGGGCGTTCCGCGAGAAACCCACCGACGCGGTCGGCCTGCCCGACGCTCCGGACCAGATCTACGCCTCCATGGGCAACTACGTCTTTACCACGAAGGCCCTGATCGACGCCGTCGAGCAGGACGCCGAGGACAAGACCAGCAAGCACGACATGGGCGGCAGCATCATTCCGATGTTCGTCGAGCGGGGCGAGGCCAACGTCTACGACTTCAAGGACAACGAGGTCCCGGGCAGCACCGACCGGGACCGCGGCTACTGGCGGGACGTGGGGACGCTCGACTCCTTCTACGACGCCCACATGGACCTGATCAACGTCCACCCGGTGTTCAACCTCTACAACTTCGACTGGCCGATCTACAGCAACCAGCCGCCGTACCCGCCGGCCAAGTTCGTGCACGCCTGGGGCGAGCGGGTCGGCCGGGCGGTCGGCTCGTTGATCTCGCCCGGCTCGGTGATCTCCGGCTCGCTGGTGGAGAACTCGATCGTCTCGCCGAAGGTGAAGGTCCACTCCTGGGCGCACGTGGACGGCGCGGTGCTCATGGAGGGTGTCGAGATCGGCCGACACGCGGTGGTCCGCCGGGCCATCCTGGACAAGAACGTCTACGTTCCGGAGGGCGCCGAGATCGGCGTCGATCTGGAGAAGGACCGCCAGCGCTACACCGTGTCCGACAACGGCATCGTCGTGATCGGCAAGGGTCAGCGCGTCGAGCCCTGACCGCCCCCAGAGGTCCCGCAACCGCACCGCCCGCAACAGGAGGTTCCCCGCCGTGGCCCATCCCCGTGCCGGCCAGCCCGCCGAGCCCGCCGACCTGGTCGACGTGCCCCGGCTGGTCACCGCCTACTACGCCGAGCACCCGGACCCGGGCGACCCGGCGCAGCAGGTCTCCTTCGGCACCTCGGGGCACCGCGGTTCGAGCCTGAAGAACGCCTTCAACGAGGATCACATCCTGGCCGTCACCCAGGCCCTCTGCGACCACCGGCGGGAGCAGGGCCTGGACGGGCCGCTCTTCCTGGCCCGGGACACCCACGCGCTCTCCGCCCCGGCGGCGGCCAGCGCGCTGGAGGTGCTCGCCGCCAACGACGTGACCGTGCTGCTGGACAGCCGGGACGGCTACACCCCCACCCCGGCGCTGTCGCACGCGATCCTCACCCACAACCGTGGACGGACCGCCGGCCTCGCCGACGGCATCGTGATCACCCCGTCGCACAACCCGCCGGAGGACGGCGGCTTCAAGTACAACCCCACCCACGGCGGGCCCGCCGACAGCGACGTCACGAAGTGGATCCAGGACCGCGCGAACGCCATCCTCGCCGCCGGGCTCAAGGAGGTGAAGCGCATCCCGTACGCGCGGGCCCGCGCCGCCGACACCACCGGGGAGTACGACTTCCTCGCCCGGTACGTCGACGACCTGCCGGCCGTGCTGGACATCGCCGCGATCCGCGACGCCGTGGTACACGTCGGCGCCGACCCGATGGGCGGGGCGAGCGTGGCGTACTGGGGGGAGATCGCCGAGCGGCACCGGCTCGACCTCACGGTGATCAACCCGACCGTCGACCCGACCTGGCGGTTCATGACCCTGGACGGGGACGGCCGGATCCGGATGGACTGCTCCTCGCCGAACGCGATGGCCTCGCTGATCGCCGCCCGCGACCGCTACCAGGTCTCCACCGGCAACGACGCCGACGCCGACCGGCACGGCATCGTCACCCCCGACGGTGGCCTGATGAACCCCAACCACTACCTGGCGGTGGCGATCGGCCACCTGTTCCGTACCCGGGACCAGTGGGGCCCGTCGGCGGCGATCGGCAAGACCCTGGTCTCCTCCTCCATGATCGACCGGGTGGCCGAAGACCTGGGTCGACCGCTGCTGGAGGTGCCGGTCGGCTTCAAGTGGTTCGTGCCCGGGCTGCTCGACGGCGCGGTCGGCTTCGGCGGCGAGGAGAGCGCGGGCGCCTCCTTCCTGCGCCGCGACGGCAGCACCTGGACCACCGACAAGGACGGCATCCTGCTCTGCCTGCTCGCCTCCGAGATCATCGCCACCACCGGCAGGACCCCGAGCCAGCACTGGGCCGCGCTGGCCGAGCGCTTCGGCGCGCCCGCGTACGCCCGGCTCGACGCCCCGGCCGGCCGGGAGGAGAAGGCGGTCCTCGCCAAGCTGTCACCCGAGCAGGTGACGGCGACCGAGCTGGCCGGCGAGCCGATCACCGCCACCCTCACCACCGCACCCGGCAACGGCGCGTCGATCGGCGGGCTCAAGGTGACCACCGCGTCGGGCTGGTTTGCCGCCCGGCCGTCCGGTACCGAGGACGTCTACAAGATCTACGCCGAGTCGTTCCAGGGGCCGGCGCACCTCGCCCGGATCCAGGAGGAGGCGAAAGCCCTGGTCTCCGAGGTGCTCAAGCAGGCCTGAGGGGCACGCTGCCGGCCAGCGGCACCGGCGTGGTGCCCTGCCCGGCGGGTGCCGAACACCGCCTGCCGGGTCCGCTCACAGTGCCGGCGGCGACTGGCGGCGATCGAACTCCTCCCGCAACGGCGCGGGCAGCAGCTCCCGGAGCTGGTCGGGCAGGAGCGGCAGGTCCAGCAGGCTCAGCCGGAGCTGGCTGCGCTCCCGGTGCAGCCGTGGGTCGAGCCGGACCACCAGCCCCGCGTCGCGCCGGTAGCGGACCTCGACGACCGCGTCGTCGTCGATGTGTTTGATCACCCGCCCGTCCACCTCCACGGCGGCCCGTGCCGAGCCGCGACGCAGCTCCAGGCGCAGCAGTTCGTCGGGGGAGAGGACCACCGGACGCGAGATGCCGGCCATCGGCGCGGACGGGACCAGCACCGTCGCCTGGGCCGCCGGGGAGACCAGCGGACCACCGGCCGCGTAGCTGTAGGCGGTCGAGCCGGTCGGCGTGCTCACGATCAGCGAGTCGCAGCGGTAGTAGCCGTACCGCTGGCCGTCGATGACGAGGGTGGCCAGCACGAACCCCTCGCCGGGATGCCGGGTCAGCACGATGTCGTTGAAGGCCGTCACCTGGTCCCCGCACACCTCGCCGGTGAGGCAGCTGTGCGGCTCCAGGGTCACCGTGCCGGCGGCGAGCCGGTCCAGGGCGGCCGGCAGGTCCTCGGGCTGGACCTCCACCAGGAACCCGAGCTGCCCGAGGTGCACGCCGAGCACGGGGGTGGGCCTGTCCACGGTCAGCCGCAGCGCTCCCAGCATGGTGCCGTCGCCGCCGATGCTGATCAACGCGTCGCACTCGCGCGCCAGCGCGCTGGCCGGCAGCGCCGACACCTCCGCCGGCACCCGCTCGCGGTCCCCGGCCCGTACGGCCAGCCCGACGCCGTGCCGGCCCGTCCAGTCGATGATCGTCCGCACCACCTCGGAGACGTCCCGGGTGGGGTGCAGCACCAGTCCCCACCGCCAGCCCCGCATGCGTACAGCTCACCACAGACGGCCGGGGCCGGACATGCGGACCGGTCACGTAGCACGGCTCCGGACGACCTCGCCCCGCTGGCCCGCTTCGTGCCCTGACGATCCGGGGGCGCCGCCGGTAGAGTTCGGCCGGCCGCATCAGCTCAGGTGCGGGGACCGGCGCCGTGAGGAGCTGTCGATGCTGCACCTCCGGGTGATCGCACCCCCGGACCAGTCAGGTGCGGTCGCCGACCTGCTGGCGGCCGACGCCGGAGTGACCCACCTCGTGGTGCTGCCAGGTGCCGCCCGTCAGCCGGCCGGCGACTACATCACCTGCGACGTGGTGCGGGAGAGCGCGGACGGCGTGCTGCGCAGGCTCCAGGACCTGGGCGTCGAGGCACGCGGGGCAATCGCCGCCGACGACGTGGAGCTGACCCTCTCCGCGGCGGCGGACAAGGCCGCCCGCGACGCCCCGGGCAACGGGGAGGACGCGGTGGTCTGGGACGAGATCGCAGCGAAGACCGGCGAGCAGACCGTGCTGACCGGCACCTTCCTGGTCCTCATCATCGTGGCCACGATGATCGCCGGCATCGGGGTGCTGCTGGACCAGCCCATCCTGATCGTCGGCGCGATGGTGGTCGGCCCCGAGTTCGGCCCGCTCGCCGCGCTCTGCGTCGCCCTGCTCCGGCGGCAGCCGCAGGTCATCACCCGGTCGATCAAGGCCCTGGTGGTCGGTTTCCTGGCCGCGATGCTGGTCACCGTGCTGAGCACCTGGGCACTCACCGCGGCCGGCCTGGTCGGCCGGGACATGCTGCTGGCCGACCGGCCGCTGACCGACTTCATCTGGCGTCCCGACGCGCTCTCGTGGGTGGTCGGCGTGCTGGCCGGCATTGCCGGGATGATCTCGTTGACCTCGAAGAAGTCCGGTTCCCTGGTCGGTGTGCTGATCTCGGTGACCACCGTGCCGGCCGCCGCGAACGTCGCGGTCGCGGCGGCGTACGGGGTCTGGCCCGAGGCGGCCGGCTCGGCGCTCCAGTTGGTTATCAACCTGGTGGCGATCGTGCTGGCCGGCCTGCTCACCCTCGTCGTGCAGCTCTGCTGGTGGCGGCGGGTGGAGCGCGGGACGGACCGGAACGTGCCCCGGCAGCGGGCCGACCGGGAGCCGGCGCGGGTCACCGCCAGTCGTCGCCCGCCTCGAGACGCAGGCTGAGCAGCGCCGCCAGGGGCAGCGACTCCCCGTCCCGGCCGCCCCGCCCCACCACCAGCGGCGGCGGGGACGGCTCGGGATCGACCCCGAACAGCCGTGACCGGAGGCTCGGCGGCACCGTCAGCAGGTAGAAGCGCCCCTCGGTGTCGACCGCCCGGGTGCGGGCCCGGTCGACGTACCAGCCGGTGACGCGGGTGCGATACCGACCCCGTCCGGCGTAGGGCGCCGCGGTCAGCCGATCGGTGCGCAGGCCGCGCCGGTTGGCCTCGGCCGCGAACCGGGCCACCAGCTTTGTGGCCTCGGTCTGCTCGGCCGCCCGCTGCCGGGCGTCGGCCTCCGCGTGCGCCCGCACCGCGCGGCGCTGCCGCTTCCGCCACTCCAGGCCGTCCTCCGTCACGCCCGCCACGGTACGCGGGGCCGACCGGACCGCGGTGCGCCCCGGCCGGCCCGCGCTGTTCGCCGTGGGGCCGGGGTCAGGCCAGGCCGGCGCGACGCAGCGCGTCCGCCATCGCGCTGTTCGCCGGGGCCTGAGCCCCGCCGCCGCGCCCCGGCCGCTGCTGCGGTCCGCCCCGGGAGCTGCCCCGGTCCCCGCGCGGCGCGTCGCCCTGACCGCCACGCGGCGTACCGCCCTGACCGCCACGCGGCGTACCGCCCTGACCGCCACGCGGGCCGCCGCCCTGCCCACCACGCTCGCGGCGCCCGTCGCCGCCCTGCGGGCGGGCGCCGCCGGCCGCCGCCTCGTCGTCGAGCCGCAGGGTCAGCGAGATCCGCTTGCGGGGCACGTCGACGTCGAGCACCTTGACCCGGACCACGTCGCCGGACTTCACCACGTCCCGCGGGTCCTTGACGAAGGTGCTGGACATCGCCGAGACGTGCACCAGGCCGTCCTGGTGCACGCCGACGTCGACGAACGCGCCGAACGCGGCCACGTTGGTGACCACGCCCTCCAGCACCATCCCGGGCGTCAGGTCGCTGATCTTCTCGACGCCCTCGACGAACGTCGCCGTCCTGAACTCCGGGCGCGGGTCGCGGCCGGGCTTCTCCAGTTCGGTCAGGATGTCGGTGACGGTGGGCAGGCCGAACGTGTCGTCGACGAAGTCGGTGGCCTTGAGTCCGCGCAGGATCCGGTTCTGCCCGATCAGCGAGCGGACGTCCTGCCCGGTGTGGGCGAGGATCCGCCGCACCACCGGGTACGCCTCCGGGTGCACGCTGGACGAGTCGAGCGGGTCGTCCCCGCCGGGGATGCGCAGGAAGCCCGCACACTGCTCGAACGCCTTCGGGCCGAGCCGCGACACCTTCTTCAGGTCCCCCCGGGTACGGAACGGTCCGTTGGCGTCCCGGTGCAGCACGATGTTCTCCGCCAGCCCGGTGCCGATGCCGGAGACTCGGGTGAGCAGGGGAGCGGAGGCGGTGTTGACGTCGACGCCGACCGCGTTGACGCAGTCCTCGACCACCGCGTCGAGTGAGCGGGACAGCTTCACCTCGGACAGGTCGTGCTGGTACTGCCCGACGCCGATCGAGCGCGGGTCGATCTTCACCAGCTCGGCCAGCGGGTCCTGGAGGCGGCGGGCGATGGAGACCGCGCCGCGCAGCGACACGTCCAGCCCGGGCAGCTCCTGCGACGCGTACGCGGAGGCGGAGTAGACCGAGGCACCGGCCTCGGAGACCACCACCTTGGTCAGCTTCAGCTCCGCGTGCCGCTTGATCAGCTCGCCGGCGAGCTTGTCGGTCTCCCGACTGGCGGTGCCGTTGCCGATGGCGATCAGCTCGACGTGGTGCGCCGCGGCGAGCTTCGCCAGGGTGTCGATCGAGGCGTCCCACTGCCGGCGAGGCTCGTGCGGATAGATCGTGTCGGTGGCGACCACCTTGCCGGTGGCGTCCACCACGGCCACCTTGACGCCGGTGCGCAGGCCCGGGTCCAGCCCCATGGTGGGGCGGGTGCCGGCGGGCGCGGCGAGCAGCAGGTCGCGCAGGTTGGTGGCGAAGACCCGGACGGCCTCCTCCTCGGCCGCCTGCCAGAGCCGCATCCGCAGGTCCGCGCCGAGGTGGATGAGGATCCGGGTACGCCAGGCCCAACGCACGGTGTCGGCCAGCCACTTGTCGGCGGCGCGCCCCTGGTCGCTGACGCCGAACCGGCCTGCGACGGCCGCCTCGTACCGCGTCGGGCCGGTGGCCACGGTGTCGGAGTCGCCCTCCGGGTCCGGGTCCATGGTCAGGTCGAGGACGCCCTCCTTCTCGCCCCGGAACATGGCGAGGATCCGGTGTGAGGGGAGCTTGGTGTACGGCTCGGCGAAGTCGAAGTAGTCGGCGAACTTGGCACCGGCGGTCTCCTGGCCGTCGCGTACCCGGGCGACCAGCCGGCCCCGCGACCACATCTGCTCCCGAAGCGTGCCGATGAGATCGGCGTCCTCGGCGAAGCGCTCGATCAGGATGGCCCGGGCACCCTCCAGCGCCGCGGCCGCGTCGGCCACGCCCTGGTCCGCGTCCACGAAGCCGGTGGCCGTCTCGCGCGGGTCCCGCGTCGGGTCGGCGAGCAGCGTGTCCGCGAGGGGCTCCAGCCCGGCCTCCCGGGCGATCTGTGCCCGGGTCCGCCGCTTCGGCTTGTAGGGCAGGTAGATGTCCTCCAGCCGGGACTTCGAGTCGGCGGCCATGATCTGCGCTTCGAGGGCCTCGTCGAGCTTGCCCTGGGCGCGGATGGACTCCAGCACGGCGGCGCGTCGCTCGTCCAGCTCGCGCAGGTAGCGCAGCCGCTCCTCCAGGGTGCGCAGCTGCGCGTCGTCGAGCAGGCCGGTGGCCTCCTTGCGGTAGCGGGCGATGAACGGCACGGTGGCGCCGCCGTCGAGCAGCTCCACGGCCGCCCGCACCTGACGTTCGGCGACGCCGAGCTCGTCGGCGATCCGCTGATGAACAGACTGGGTCACGATCTTGATCCGCCTTCGCTGTGGGTTCCGTGCTGCATTCTGCCGTCTGCGTCCGACGGCGCTCGCCACCCCCGGCCGTGGCGTGGTGCCGTTTCCGGGCGGACCCGTCGGGCACCCCCGCCCGGTTGAGCCGTCGCTGCGACCCGGCCTGCTGCGCTAGCGTGGCGATCATGGAACAACCTGCGGATCCGCGGGGCCGGCGGCACTTCGGTGGCAGCGCCCGGGCGCTCGGCGACCTGGCCGCCAGTCCGTTCCGGGCCGACCGGGACCGGATCGTCGCGTCGCCGTTCTTCGCCCGGCTGAACGGGGTGACCCAGGTGATCAGCCCGGGCGGGTCCGGGCTGCTGGTGCACAACCGGCTCACCCACAGCCTCAAGGTCGCCCAGGTGGCCCGGGCGATCGCCGAGCGGCTCACCGCCGACCCGGCGCACCGCGAGCTGCTGGAGAAGCTGGGCGGCTGCGACCCGGACGTGGTGGAGGCCGCCGCGCTCGCCCACGACCTCGGCCACCCGCCGTTCGGGCACCTGGGGGAGCGGGTGCTGGACCGGCTGGCCCGCCAGCGCCTCGGGCTGCCCGACGGCTTCGAGGGCAACGCTCAGTCGTACCGGATCGTCACCAGCACCGAGATCCGCGGCGCGGCGACCACCGGGCTGGACCTGACCGCGGCGGTCCGGGCG
This sequence comes from Micromonospora sp. SL4-19, assembly GCF_047921475.1. Lineage (NCBI taxonomy): Bacteria > Bacillati > Actinomycetota > Actinomycetes > Micromonosporales > Micromonosporaceae > Micromonospora > Micromonospora sp. SL4-19. The sequence continues at coordinate 37,925 of NZ_JBLROB010000013.1, read as the reverse complement.
GCGATGCTCAAGTACCCGTGGACCCGCCTGGACCACCCGGACCCGCACCCGCGGCACCTGGACCCGGCGCCGCGCGGCGCGGCCGCCCCGCCGGACGATACGGAGAGCGGGTCGGCGAAGTTCGGCGCGTACCGGACCGAGGTGGACGACCTGCGGCAGGCCCGGGAGCCGTTCGTCGGGCGGATCCCGGACTGGCAGCAGACGCCGGAGGCTTCCGTCATGGACACCGCCGACGACATCGCGTACGCCATCCACGACGTGGAGGACTTCTACCGGGTCGGGGTGCTCCAGCAGGGCGCGGTGGCCGCCGAGCTGATGGCCTGGCAGCGGGAGAGCGGGCACCTCCGCTCGATCACCGAGTCCGCCCTGACCGCGGCCGGCCGGCGGCCCGGCGCGGCCATCGAGCGGCTGCGTCGCCAGCTGCACCGCAAGGACGCCTGGATCGCCGACGACGAGGCGTTCGCCGCCGCCGTGGAACACGTCCGCGAGGAGTTGGTCGAGGGGCTGCTGGCGCTGCCGTTCGACGGCTCGATCGAGGCGGAGCAGTATGTGGCCCGTTTCTCCGCCCGCTGGTCCACCCGGTTCGTCGAGGCGATCACGGTGACCCCGGAGCCGGACATCCGGTCCGGGTACGTGCTGCTGGCCGAGGCGCAGTGGCACGAGGTCCAGGTGCTCAAGTTCGTCCACCACCGGTTCGTGCTGGCCCGCCCGGACCTGGCGCTGCACCAGCGCGGTCAGGCGCGGCTGCTCGGCACCCTGGTCGAGGCGCTCTGGGACTGGCTGCTCGACCCGGAGGAGGAGTCCCGGCTGCCGCGCCGGCTGCACGACCTGGTCGAGCTGGCCGAGGCGGAGCTGCACCCGCGTACGCCGGACCGGATCGGTCGGGCCCGCGGTCGGGCGATCGTCGACTTCGTCGCGCAGCTCACCGACGGTCAGGCGGTGGCCATGCTGGACTCCCTCTCCGGGCGTTCCGGCGCGCTCTGGACCGACGCCTTCGTGCTCTGAGCGACCGGGTTGGGAGGGCCAGCCCGTCAGGCGACGGCCTGCCACCAGCCGTCGACCGGCGGCGGGTCGTCCACCACGACCCGCTCGCCGGGGCGGGGCACCGCCAGCCGGACGTCGCGGGCCTTCGCCTCGGCCCAGAGCCGGTCCACCGGTTCGGACCAGTCGTGCAGGGCCAGGTTGAAGGTGGCCCAGTGCACCGGGATGAAGAGGCCGCCGCGCAGGTCGAGGTGAGCGGCGACCGCCTCCTCCGGGAACATGTGGATGCTCGGCCAGGCCCGGTCGTACGCCCCGATCTGCATCAGCGTGGCGTCGAACGGGCCGTGCTCGGCGCCGATCTCGGCGTAGCCGTCGAAGTAACCGGAGTCGCCGGTGTAGAAGGCCTTCCGGTGTGTGCCGGCCACGACCCAGGAGCTCCACAGGGTGCCGTCGCGGCGCAGCCCGCGGCCGGAGAAGTGCTGGGCGGCGGTGGCGGTGACGGTCAACCCGCCGATCCGGTGGCTCTCCGACCAGTCCAGCTCGATGATCCGCTCCTCCGGTACGCCCCAGCGGTCCAGGTGGGCGCCGACGCCGAGCGGGACGACGAACGGCGCGGACTGGTGGACGAGCAGCCCGCGCACGGTCGCCAGGTCCAGGTGGTCGTAGTGGTCGTGCGAGATGAGGATCGCGTCGACGCGGGGCAGCTCGTCGAGACGTACCGGCGGCTCGTGGATGCGGCGCGGACCGACCAGGGCGGACGGGGAACAGCGGTCGCTCCAGACCGGGTCGACCAGCACCCGGTGCCCCTCGATCTCGATCAGCGCGGAGGCGTGGCCGTACCAGACGATGCCCAGCTCGCGGGTGGTGTCCGTCGGGGCCGGATCGGCCGGTCGCAGCAGCGGGACGGAGCTGCCGGGTCGCCGCTTCTGCTTGCCGAAGAGCAGCTCCTTGAGCAGGTTGCGGCCCGGGTCGGCGACCATCGTCCGGGTGCCCGCCGGATTGTGGAAGGTGCCGTCGCGGAACTGGGCGGAGCGGGCGGCGCGGGCTGCCCGGGCGCCGCTGAGCCGGCCGCCGAGCTGCAGCGGCACGTCCCGGCCCACCCAGGCCACTCCGGCCAGCGCGGCCACGCCGGCCGTCCGCCACAGCCGGCGGCCCAGCGCCCGCTCGACCGCCCGTTCCTCGGTACCCATCGCGTCCCCTCCGTGTCCCCCAGGCCACCATTGCGGTCGGCCAGGCCGCCGCCGAGTAAACGGTAGCCATCCGGACGCCGGTTTGCTTCCGGGCTCAGCCCGGCCGCTCGATCTTGGGGTCCGGTACGTCCCCGACGCGGACGTCACGCTTGCCGTGCCAGATCGGTGCCTTCATGCCTGTTCGTCCCCTCTCCGGTGCCGTCCATAGGGCTGCTACCCGCGAGGAGGGACTTGAACCGGCCGTCGTCCGCAGCCCGGCCGAAACGGTGGGACCACCGGCACTGGCGCGGGAACGGGATGTGTGCGGGACGCTACGAACTTGATGACCCAAACGATTCGCCGCGGCTCGCCCCGGCTCGCCCCGGCTTCCGGCCCGGTCCCCGGGCTCTGCCGGCTCGCTGGGGCTGAATCGCATACGTCATCAAGTTCGTAGCGTCCTGGGGGGAGAGAGAATCATGCCGCTCGCTGCCGGGGTAGCCACAGCCGCCGCAGGCGCGTACCCCGAAAAAGAGGCCGACCGCCGCACCCCCGGTGGTGGGGTGCGGCGGTCGGTGGGATCGGACGGCGGGCGGACCCGCCGCGGGGCTCAGGAGCCCGGGGTGCCGGCGCGCTTGGCCGTCGCCGTGAGGTAGTCCCGGTTGAGCCGGCCGATGGTGTTCAGCGGGATGCCCTTCGGGCAGGCCGCCGCGCACTCGCCGATGTTGGTGCACCCGCCGAAACCGGCCTCGTCGTGCGCGTCCACCATGCCGATGACCCGGGTGTACCGCTCCGGCTGGCCCTGGGGCAGCAGCGAGAGCTGGGTGATCTTGGCGGCGGTGAACAGCATGCCGGAGCCGTTGGGGCAGGCCGCCACGCAGGCGCCGCAGCCGATGCAGGCGGCCGACTCGAAGGCGGCGTCCGCGTCGGACTTCGCCACCGCAGTGGCGTGCGCCTCGGGGGCGCTGCCGGTCGGCGCGGTGATGTAACCGCCGGCCGCGATGATCTTGTCGAAGGCGTTCCGGTTGACCACCAGGTCCTTGACGACCGGGAAGGCCCGGGCGCGCCACGGCTCGATGTCGATCGTGTCGCCGTCGGAGAACTGCCGCATGTGCAGCTGGCACGCGGTGGTGCCGCGCTGCGGTCCGTGCGCATCACCGTTGATCATGAGGCTGCACATGCCGCAGATGCCCTCGCGGCAGTCGTGGTCGAACGCGATCGGCTCCTCACCCTGAAGGATGAGCCGCTCGTTGAGCACGTCGAGCATCTCCAGGAAGGACATGTCCGGGGACACGTCGTCGACCTGGTAGGTCACCATCCGACCCTTGTCCTCAGGGCCGTGCTGGCGCCAGATGCGCAGGGTCAGGTTCACTTGTAGCTCCGCTGCGTGGGGTGGACGTATTCGAACTTCAGGTCTTCCTTGTGCAGCACGGGCTGGCCGGTGCCGGTGTACTCCCAGGCCGCCACGTAGGCGAACCGGTCGTCGTCGCGCTGCGCCTCACCGTCGGGGGTCTGGTGCTCGGCCCGGAAGTGGCCGCCGCAGGACTCCTCCCGGTGCAGGGCGTCGATGCACATGAGCTCGGCCAGCTCGAAGAAGTCGGCCACCCGGCCGGCCTTCTCCAGCGACTGGTTGAGCCCCTCGCCGTCGCCCGGGACGCGGACCCGCTGCCAGAACTGCTCGCGCAGGATGCGGATCTCGTCGATCGCCTTGCGCAGCCCGGCCTCGGAGCGCTCCATGCCGCAGTGCTCCCACATGATCTGGCCCAGTTCCCGGTGGAACGAGTCCACGGTCCGGTCGCCGTTGATGGAGAGCAGCCGCTGGATCCGGTCCTCGACCTCGGCGCGCGCCGCCACCGCGTCGGGGTGGCTCGCGTCGACCTTCTCCAGCGGGCCGGAGGCGAGGTAGTTGGCCAGGGTGTTCGGCAGCACGAAGTAGCCGTCGGCCAGGCCCTGCATCAGCGCCGAGGCGCCGAGGCGGTTCGCGCCGTGGTCGGAGAAGTTGGCCTCACCGATCACGAACAGGCCCGGGATGCTCGACTGGAGGTCGTAGTCGACCCAGAGGCCACCCATCGTGTAGTGCACGGCGGGGTAGATCCGCATCGGGACCTCGTACGGGTCCTCACCGGTGATCCGCTCGTACATCTCGAAGAGGTTGCCGTACTTCGCCTCGATGGCCTTGCGCCCGAGCCGGTTGATCGCGTCGGCGAAGTCCAGGTAGACGCCGAGCCCGGTCGGGCCGACGCCGCGACCCTCGTCGCAGACGTTCTTGGCGGCCCGGGAGGCGATGTCCCGCGGCACCAGGTTGCCGAAGGACGGGTAGATCCGCTCCAGGTAGTAGTCCCGCTCGTCCTCGGGGATGTCCTTCGGGCTGCGGGCGTCGCCCTTGGCCTTCGGCACCCACACCCGGCCGTCGTTGCGCAGCGACTCGCTCATCAGGGTCAGCTTCGACTGATGGTCGCCGGAGACCGGGATGCAGGTCGGGTGGATCTGCGTGTAGCAGGGGTTGGCGAAGTACGCGCCCTTGCGGTGCGCCCGCCAGGAGGCGGTGACGTTGCAGCCCTTGGCGTTGGTGGAGAGGTAGAAGACGTTGCCGTAGCCACCGGAGGCGAGCACGACCGCGTCGGCCATCTCGGTGGTGATCTCACCGGTGACCAGGTCCCGCACCACGATGCCGCGCGCCCGGCCGTCGACGATGACCACTTCGAGCATCTCGTGGCGGGCGTTCATCTCCACGTTGCCCAGCCCGATCTGCCGCTCCAGCGCCTGGTACGCGCCGAGCAGCAGCTGCTGGCCCGTCTGGCCCCGGGCGTAGAAGGTGCGCTGCACCTGCGCGCCGCCGAAGGAGCGGGTGTCCAGCAGGCCGCCGTACTCACGGGCGAACGGGACGCCCTGGGCGACGCACTGGTCGATGATGTTGACCGAGACCTCGGCCAGCCGGTGCACGTTCGACTCCCGGGAGCGGAAGTCGCCGCCCTTCACGGTGTCGTAGAAGAGCCGGTGCACCGAGTCGCCGTCGTTGCGGTAGTTCTTGGCGGCGTTGATGCCACCCTGGGCGGCGATCGAGTGGGCCCGGCGCGGGCTGTCCTGGTAGCAGTAGGACTTGACGTGGTAGCCCTGCTCGGCCAGCGTCGCCGCGGCGGAGCCGCCGGCCAGACCGGTGCCCACCACGATCACGGTCAGCTTCCGGCGGTTGGCCGGGTTGACCAGCTTCGCCTCGAAGCGGCGGCGGTCCCACCGGGCCTCGATGGGGCCGTCCGGGGCCTTGGTGTCGGCGATCGGGTCGCCTTCGGTGTAGAGATCCATGTCAGGACACCAATCCGGTGAGTACGGCGAACGGGACCACCAGGTAGCCGGCGCTGAGCGCGACGGCGAACACCAGGGCGGCCGCCCGGGCCCGGCGCTCGCCCTTCGGGGTCTGCTGGCCGAGGCTGCGGAACGCGCTGGCGGCGCCGTGGCGCAGGTGGAAGCCGAGCATGACGATCGCCAGCGCGTAGAAGAGCGTGACGTACCAGCGTTCCGGCGCGAAGTCGGCGACCACGTTGCCGTACGGGTTGCCCGGGTCGCCCTGCGGGTTCAGGTGACCGGTGGTCAGGTCCAGGATGTGATAGATCACGAAGAGCAGGATGATCACCCCACCCCAGCGCATCGTGCGAGCCGCGTAGTTGACGTGCACCTTCCTGCGGTGGGCGTACGGCACCGGGCGGGCGGCCCGGGAGCGCAGCGCCAGCACGGTGGCGGCCCCGATGTGGCCGAGCACGGCCACGGTCAGCACCGTCCGCTGGATCCACAGGTACCAGGTCGACGGCAGCAGCGGCGTCCCGATGTCGCGCAGCCAGTGCGCGTAGTGGTCGAACGAGGTCTCCCCCGTGAACACCTTCAGGTTGCCGAGCATGTGCGCGATGAGGAACAGCACCAGGAGAATGCCCGTCACCGCCATGACAGCCTTGAGGCCGACGTTGGAGCGGATGGGCGACCGAGTCTTCGTGATTACCACGCGACCGACGCTAGGAGCACTTTGATCAGTCGTCCAATGCATCGTCCCCCTAGTCTTGATAGCCATAAGCTATCCAGATGCAGCTCCATCAGCTCCGGTACTTCGTGGCGGTCGCAGAAGTACGACATTTCACCCAAGCGGCCGACCTGGTCGGCATTACCCAGCCCTCGTTGAGTAAGCAAATTCACGCCCTGGAGACCGACCTCGGAGCCCCGTTGTTCGAGCGGGTAAGGGGCAACATCACCCTCACCGCGGCCGGCGAGGTGCTGCTGCCGTTGGCCAAGCGGATCCTCGCCGACGTCGACACCGCCACCCGGGAGGTGCAGGAGCTGGTGGGGCTGCGCCGCGGTCGGGTCCGCCTCGGCGCCACGCCCAGCCTGGCCACCTCGCTAGCGCCGCAGGTGCTGCGCCGGTTCCGCGACGCCCACCCCACCGTCGACCTGCGGGTCGAGGAGGGCGGCTCCCAGGACCTGGTCCGCGACCTGCTCCGCGGCGACCTCGACCTCGCACTGATCATCATGCCGGCGGCGGGCACCGACCCCGGGCTGCGCACCGACCCGATCCTGCGCGAGAGCCTGGTGGTCGCCTCGGTGGACCCGCTGCCCGGCACTTCCGAAACCGGCGAGCTGGGCATCACCGACCTGCGCGACCAGCCGCTGGTCATGTTCCGCGAGGGCTACGACCTGCGCGACGCCACCCTCCAGGCGTGCCGGGAGGCCGGCTTCGAGCCGACCCTGTCGGTGGACGGCGGGGAGATGGACGCCGTGCTCAGCTTCGTCGAGGCGGGGCTCGGCGCCGCGCTGGTGCCGGGCATCGCGGTGGCCCGGCGGGCCGGCATCCGGGTCACCCGGCTCGCCCGGCCCGGCGTACGCCGGACCATCGCGGTGGCCCGCCGCCGCGACGTGGTGCCCACCCACGCCGGCCGCGAGCTGCGCCGCATCCTGCTGGAGTACGTCCACGACGCCACCGTCGGGAACGAGCTCCCGCCGGGCGTGGAGCCGCTTCCCTAACGCCCCTCGGCCTCGTCCATCGCGCGGTAGATGCGCTGCTCGGAAACCGGGTACGGGGTGCCGAGCGCCTGGGCGAAGACGTTCACCCGCAGCTCCTCGAGCATCCAGCGGATCTGCCGGACCGCCGCCGACTGCCGTCTCGCCGGCGGCAGGGCGGCCAGCATGTCCTGGTACTCCCGCTGCACCACGGCGATCCGGTCCTGCTGCTGCTTGTCCCGCTGCGGGTTGCCGGGCAGCCGGTCCAGCCGGCGCTCGATGGCGGTGAGGTAACGCAGCAGGTCGGGCAGGCGGGCGTACCCGGCCTCGGTGATGAAGCCCTTGTGCACCAGACCGCCGAGCTGGTTGCGGATGTCGGCCAGGGCGGCCACCACGGCCAGGTTCCGCGTCGCGCCGAGCCGCTGCTCCACCGCGTACCCGGCGGCGAGCACCTGGCGGACCCGGCCCATCACCTCGACCACGGTGTCGACCAGGTCGGCCCGGACCTTGTCGCGCAGCGCGGCGAAGCCCTCGGCGTCCCAGGCGGGGCCGCCCGCGTCCGCCGTCAGCTTGTCGATCGCCGCGCCGGCCGCGTCCTCGATCAGGGCCTGCACCCCGCCGTGCGGGTTGCGGCTGAGCGCCAGCTTGGCCTCGTTGGACAGGCGTCCCTGGAGGAACTTCGCCGGGGACGGCACGGTCAGCCGGAGCAGTCGACGGGTACCGGCCCAGTGCGCGGCCTCCTGCTCGGCCGGCGAGTCGAACACCTTCACCCCGACGGTGGTGCCCTCGTCGACCAGGGCCGGGTACGCGGTCACCGCGTATCCGGCGCGGACCTGCTCGATGGTGCGAGGAAGATCGTCGATGCTCCACTCACGAAGGCCCGTCCGGGCGATGTCGGGCGCGGCGGCGGCGACGACCTGGCGTACCTCCTGGCGGAGTTGGCGTTGCAGGGCCGGCAGGTCCTTGCCCTCGGCGACCGGTTTGTCGTCCTCGCCGAGCACCCGGAAGGTGACCCGCAGGTGCGGCGGCAGCTTGCCCAGGTCCCAGGCGTCCGGCGGCACCGTCACCCCGGTCATCCGGCGCAGTTGGCGGGTGAGCGCGTCGAGCAGCGGCTCCTCGCCGGGGGTGATCGCGGCCAGGGCCGCCCGGGCGTAGTCCGGCACCGGGACGAAGTTGCGCCGGACCGCCTTCGGCAGCGACCGGATCAGTGCGATGATGAGCTCCTCGCGCAGCCCGGGCACCTGCCAGTCGAAGCTCTCCGCCGGCACCTGGTTGAGTAGCGGCAGCGGGATGTCCACGGTGACGCCGTCGGTCGTGGTGCCCGGGTCGAAGGTGTAGGTCAGCGGCAGGGTGACCCCTTCGGCCCGCCACTCGTCCGGGTAGTCGGCCTCGTCCACCCCGCCGCGACCGGCGTTGACCAGCAGCTCGCGGGTGAAGGTGAGCAGGTCCGGCCGCTCCGGGCGGGTCTTCTTCCACCACGAGTCGAAATGCCGGCCGGAGACCACCTCGGCCGGGATCCGCTCGTCGTAGAACTGGAAGATCGTCTCGTCGTCGACCAGGATGTCCCGCCGCCGGGCCCGGTTCTCCAGCTCCTCCACCTCGGTGAGCAGCTTCTGGTTGTCCTTCCAGAACTGGTGGTGGGTCTGCCAGTCGCCCTCGACCAGCGCGTGCCGGATGAACAGTTCACGGCTCAGTGCCGGGTCGATCCGCCCGAAGTTGACCTTGCGGGAGGTGACGATCGGGATGCCGTACAGGGTGACCTTCTCGTACGCCATCACCGCGGCCTGCCGCTTCTCCCAGTGCGGCTCGCTGTAGCTGCGCTTGACCAGGTGCTGGGCGAGCGGCTCGACCCACTCGGGCTCGACCCGGCCGGCCACCCGGCCCCACAGCCGGGAGGTCTCCACCAGCTCGGCGGCCATCACCCAGCGCGGCGGCTTCTTGAACAGCGCCGAGCCGGGGAAGATCGCGAACTTCGCGCCGCGCGCCCCCAGGTACTCGTGCTTCTGGGCGTCCTTGAGCCCGACGTGGGAGAGCAGGCCGGGCAGCAGGGACTGGTGCACCTTCGGGGTGTCGATCTCCTCCGGCAGGTCCGCGCCGGCGCCGCGCCGGCCGCCGTCGGCCTCGTCGGTCGCACCGCGCCGGCCCCGCCGCCCGTCGCCCTGCTCGGGGGTACGCAGCACCTGGCGCAGCTGGCTGACGATGTCCTGCCACTCGCGGACCCGCAGGTAGTTGAGGTACTCCGCCTTGCACATCCGGCGGAATGCGCTGGACGACAGGCTCCGCTGCTGCTCGCGCAGGTACCGCCACAGGTTGAGGTACGCGACGAAGTCCGACTCCTTGTCGGCGAACCGGGCGTGCGCCTGGTCGGCCTGGGCCTGCTTGTCGGCGGGGCGTTCGCGCGGGTCCTGGATGGAGAGCGCCGCGGCGATCACGATCACCTCGGTGGCGCAACCGTTCCGCTCGCCCTCGAGCACCATCCGGGCCAGCCGCGGGTCGACGGGAAGCTGGGCCAGCCGCCGGCCCAGCAGGGTGAGCCGGTTCGCCGGGTCGGGCTCGGTCGGGTCGAGCGCGCCGAGCTCGTGCAGCAGGTTGACGCCGTCGGTGATGTTGCGCCGGTCCGGCGGGTCGATGAACGGGAACGCGGCGATATCGCCGAGCCCGATCGAGGTCATCTGCAGGATGACCGAGGCGAGGTTGGTGCGCAGGATCTCCGGATCGGTGAACTCCGGCCGGGAGTCGAAGTCCCGCTCGTCGTAGAGGCGGACGCAGATGCCGTCCGAGGTGCGGCCGCAGCGTCCCTTGCGCTGGTTGGCCGACGCCTGCGACACCGGCTCGATCGGCAGCCGTTGCACCTTGAGCCGGCTGGAGTAGCGGGAGATCCGGGCGGTGCCCGGGTCCACCACGTACTTGATGCCGGGGACGGTCAGCGAGGTCTCCGCGACGTTGGTGGCGAGCACCACCCGGCGCCTGGTGTGCGGGGCGAAGACCCGGTGCTGCTCGGCGGTGGACAGCCGCGCGTACAGCGGGAGGATCTCGCTGCCCAGCAGCGACCGCTTCTTCTCCACCAGCTTGCCGAGCGCCTCGGCGGTGTCCCGGATCTCCCGCTCGCCGCTGAGGAAGACCAGGATGTCGCCGGGCCCCTCGGCGGCCAGTTCCTCGACCGCGTCGCCGATGGCCTGGATCTGGTCGCGGACGTTCTCGTCGTCGGCCTCGTCCTCCTCCTCGGCCTCGGTCACCTCGACCAGCGGTCGGTACCGCACCTCCACCGGGTACGTCCGCCCCGACACCTCGACGATCGGGGCGGGGTTGCCCTCGGCGTCGGCGAAGTGCCGGGCGAACCGGTCGGTCTCGATGGTCGCCGAGGTGATGACCACCTTGAGGTCGGGGCGACGGGGGAGGAGCTGCCTGAGGTAGCCGAGGATGAAGTCGATGTTGAGGCTGCGCTCGTGCGCCTCGTCGATGATCAGCGTGTCGTACTGGCGCAGCATGCGGTCGGTCTGCAACTCGGCCAGCAGGATGCCGTCGGTCATCAGCTTGACCAGGCTCCGCTCGCTGACCTGGTCGGTGAAGCGCACCTTGTAGCCGACCACGTCGCCCAGCTCGGTGCCGAGCTCCTCGGCGATCCGGTCCGCCACCGTCCGCGCGGCGAGCCGGCGGGGCTGGGTGTGCCCGATCAGCCCGTGCACGCCCCGACCCAGCTCCAGGCAGATCTTGGGCAGCTGGGTGGTCTTGCCGGAGCCGGTCTCACCCGCCACGATCACCACCTGGTGGTCGCGGATCGCGGCGGCGATGTCGTCCCTGCGCTCGCTGACGGGCAGCTGCGCCGGATACGTGATCGCCGGCACGGCGGCTCGCCGGCTCGCCAGCCGGGCCTCGGCCCGGGCCACCTCGGCCGCGATCTCGGCCAGCGCCGCCTCGCGCCGCTGCGGATCGCGCAGCTTCCGGACCCCGTCCAGCCGCCGCTGGAGCCGGCGCTGGTCGCGGAACATCAGGGGGGAGAGACGGCGGTGCAGGTCGCGGGCGGTCTCGGGCGCGGCGGGTGCGGCTGGATTCTGCATGTCGTCGCCAAGGATAGGCAGGCGTGCGCCGGAGCGCTCCCGGGTTACCGACCGGCCGTGGGCCGGCCGGACCGGCCAGGTGGGAGCGGGGGACCGCACCACCTTCCGCGCGTGCCGCCCCGGGCCTGGACCCCTTGCCCGACTAGAGTGGCCGCCGACGTCGACGACGGGAGGGGATGATCATGCGGGACACCGACCGGGCGCTGGTGCAGGCCGCCACGGCCGTCGCCAAGCTGCGCTGTCGCGGCGAAAACCACACCGTCGCCGCCGCCGCGCGGACCACCGACGGTCGGGTGTTCACCGGCGTGAACGTCTACCACTTCACCGGGGGGCCGTGCGCCGAGGTGGTGACGATCGGGGCCGCCGCCACCCAGGGCGCCGGGGACCTGGAGACCATCGTCGCGGTGGGGGACCGGGGCCGGGGTGTCATCCCGCCGTGCGGCCGCTGCCGTCAGGTGCTGCTCGACTACTTCCCGTCGATCAAGGTGATCGTCGGCCCGATGGACGCGCTGCGCGCGGTCCCGGTGGCCGACCTGCTGCCCGAGACGTACGTCTGGGCGGACCACCAGGTGGCCGTGCCGGCCTTACCGCGCACCGGGGTGTGGCCGATGCCGGTGGTGCCGGGCAGCCGCCCTGCCGCGGAGGACTGAGTCGGCTTTCCCGGCGGCGACCGCCAGGGGCCTGGTCAGTCCCCGGTGGCGGCCTCCAGCATGGAGGTCGGCACCGGCACCTGCTCGAACCGGAGGACGCCCTCCGGCACCATCCAGCTCATCACCCGGGCGACCAGCCGCCCGGCCCGGACGGCGGGATCGTTGGCGTAGAGCTCGCGGGCCATCTGCGGGTCCACCGAGAGCACGGCGAAGCCGCGGATCCGCTCGTCGTCGCCGCCGAGGAACGGGCCGGCGGCGAGCACGGCACCCTGCTCCACCAGCCCGGCCTGGTGGGCCAGGTGTGTGTCCTGCAGCCGGTCGGCGACGTCCCTGGGCAACTCGGGCGGGTCGTCGGGACGGACCAGGAGGACCACGGTGTGCTGGTCGAATCGCATGCTCCCAGGGTAGGGGTGCAAACCGGCAGAAAAGGGACTACGCCGAGGTCCGGGCCCGCAGGGCGCGGATCGACCAGTCGAGGACCGGGGTCAGGCTTTCCGTCGTCGGCCAGCCGTTGATCACCGAGAGCAGGTGCAGGTACCGCTCCCGGCGGGGGTCGTTCGCGGACTCCAGCCGGAGTAGCAGCCACCGCCGGAGGTCGGCGTCGTCCGGGCGGCCGCAGAGCTGCGCGTACCGCGCCAGCGCCGTCCCGATGACCGGATCGGCCCGAGGTGAGACCGGGTCGATGCCGGCGGCCAGGGCCGGCCCGACCTGGTCGCGGACCACCGCCACCGCGTCCCGTCGGACGCCCGGGATGTTGCCCTGGGCGCGGTCGGCCGCATGCTGCTCCGCCATCCGCCGCATGCCGGCGCGAAAGTCCGGGTCCTGGGACAGTTCGGCGAGCTCCACCCACGCCTCGACCTGTTCGGCTTCGGGGTGGTCAGGCAGTTCGGGGGTCAGGGAACGCCTGACCCCCGCGAACTCGGGATTGGCCGACAGGCCGGCGAAGGCGGCGTCGAGGAATTCGTCGATCAGGCGCCGGCGCTCGTCGTCGGAGAGCCTGGCCAGCTTGTGCATGAGCTCCATCTCCTCGGGTGTGGATCCGCGTCGGGCCACCGCCGCCAGCACCGCGCGCCGCAGGCGCAGCACGCGGATCTGTGCCGCCAGTGCTTGGGCGTGCGCCGCGGCGACCTCGGGAAGCGAGACCTCCCGGTCCACGACCCGGCGGATCGTGGGCAGGTCCAGCCCGAGGTCGCGCAGCGTCCGTACGAGGTCCAGGCGGGCGACGGCGTCCAGCCCGTAGCGGCGGTGGCCGGTCGGGCCCCGGTCGGTCGGCGGCACGATCCCGCGGTCGGAGTAGAACCGGATGGTCTTGACCGTCAGCCCGGTCCGGCGGGCCAGGTCGCCGATCGAGTAGAGCGTCTCGCCGTTCATGTCCCTCACCCTCCCGCCTCCCCCTGCTGGAGGCGCAACTCTTCGCCTCAAGATCGATGATCCCGAGTTAGGTATGCCTAACCTTCTCCGCTAAGGTAAGGCGAACCTAAGCCGATAGGGACGGGAGACCCGTGACCACCGTCGCCGTCCGGCCCGAGCGGGCCGGCACCCCGAGCCGCCGAGGCGTCGGCCGCCGCCTCGCGGTCGCCCTGGCGGCGGCGCTGCTGCTCATCGTCGCGCTGCTGGCCAGCCTGGCGCTCGGCAGCCGTCCGCTTCCGGTCGACCAGGTGTGGGCCGCGCTCACCGCCCCGGACGGCGGGGAGGCCAGCACGATCGTGCGGGAACTGCGGCTGCCGCGTACCGCCCTGGGGCTGGTCGTCGGGCTCGCCCTCGCCCTCGCCGGAGTGCTCTTCCAGGCCGTGACCCGCAACCCCCTCGCCGAGCCGCGCATCCTCGGCATCAGCGCCGGCGCGTCCTTCGGCGTGGTGCTGGCCATCGCCGTCTTCGGCGTCGGCACCCTCACCGGGTACGTCTGGTTCGGCGTCGCCGGCGCGCTCCTCGCCGGCCTGCTGGTCTTCGCCGTCGCCAACCACACCCGCGACGGCGCCAGCCCGGTCACCCTCGCGCTGGTCGGCGCGGCCGTCGACGCCAGTCTCGCCGCCGTGGTGTACGCGCTGCTCAGCATCGACGCCCGCACCTTCGAGGAGTACCGCTTCTGGGTGGTCGGCGGCCTCACCGGCCGGGACGCCGGCGTCGCCGGGCAGGTACTCCCGTTCGTCCTCGCCGGGACCGTGCTGGCGGCCCTGGTCGCCCGGGGACTCGACGCGCTCGCCCTCGGCGACGACGTGGCCCGCGGCCTGGGCCACCGGATCGCCCTGGTACGCCTCGGCGCCGGCGCCGCCGGCGTGCTGCTCACCGGTGCCGCGGTCGCGGCGGCCGGGCCGATCGCGTTCGTCGGGCTGGCGGTGCCCCATCTGGCCCGGGCCCTGGTCGGCGCCGACCACCGGTGGACCCTGCTGGTCGCCGGGCTGCTCGGGCCGGCCCTGCTGCTCGCCGCCGACATCGCCGGCCGGCTCGTCGCCCCGCCCGGCGAGATCCCGGCCGGCATCGTCACCGCGTTGATCGGCGCCCCGCTGCTCGCCTTCCTGGTCCGCCGCGCCCAGGTGGTGACCGCGTGAGCGCGAGGAGTGAGCCGGTTTTGCGAGCCCCGCAGTCGCGAACAGAGGAGACACCGTGAGCGCGCCGCCCATCGCCCTGCCCGGGCGGTCGCTGCTGCGGGTCGGGCCGGTGGCCGTGCAGGTCCGCCGCCGCCCGGTGCTCGTCGCCGTCATCCTGTTCCTGCTGCTCGCCGCCGCCGTCGTGCTCAGCCTCTCGCTCGGCACCCCGTACGTCGCCCCGATCGACGTGCTGCGCGCCCTCTCCGGGGCCGGCACCCCGTACGACCTCGTGGTGCTCGACCTGCGACTGCCCCGCGCGGTGCTCGCGGCGCTGGCCGGGGCGGCGTTCGGGATGGCCGGCACGCTGATCCAGAGCGTGGCCCGCAACCCGCTCGCCAGCCCCGACGTCATCGGCGTCACCCAGGGCGCCGGGCTGGCCGCGACGGTGGCCCTCACCAGCGGCGCCGCCGCGATCCTGGTGGCGCCGGCCGCGCTGCTGGGCGGCCTGGTCGCGGCGGCCCTGGTGTTCGCCCTCGGGGCCCGGCACGGCCTGGCGGCGCAACGCTTCGTCCTCGCCGGGGTGGCGGTGGCGTTCGCGTTCCGCGCGCTGACCGAGGTGGTCATGCTCACCGCCGACCCGATCGACGGGCTGCGCGCCCAGCTCTGGCTGATCGGCACCCTGGCCGGCAAGGGCTGGACCGAGGCGACCTGGATCGGGGTCACCCTCGCGGTGCTGCTGCCCGTGCTGGCCTGGGCCGGTTGGGCACTGCACAGCACCGCCCTGGACGACGACACCGCCCGGGGCATCGGGCTGCGTCCGGTGGCCCGGCGGATCGGGCTGGCCGCCACCGGTGTGCTGGTCGCCGCCACCGTCACCGCCCAGGTCGGCGCGGTGGACTTCGTCGCCCTGGTCGCGCCGCAGGTGGCTCGCCGGCTGGTCCGGGCGGAACGGCCACCGCTGCTCTGCGCCGCGCTGCTCGGGGCGCTGCTGCTGGTGCTGGCCGACCTCGCCGGTCGCCGACTGTTCGCGCCCACCCAGCTTCCCGCCGGTGTGCTCACCGCTGCCATCGGCGGGCCGTACCTGCTGTTCCTGCTGCTCAGAGGGAGGCGGTCGTGACCGCGATGCTGTCCACCCGCGACCTGGTCGTCGGCTACGACGGCCGGACCGTCCTGGACGGGCTGGATCTCGACCTGCCCGCCGACGCGTTCACCGTCATCGTCGGCCCGAACGCCTGCGGCAAGTCCACCCTGCTGCGCACCATGGCCCGGCTGCTTCCGCCGCGGCGCGGCAGCGTGCTGCTCGACGGCGCGGTGATCCGGGACCTGCCCACCCGGGAGGTGGCCCGGCGCCTCGGCGTACTGCCGCAGAGCCCGCTCGTGCCCGAGGGGATCACCGTCGCGGACCTGGTCGGGCGGGGGCGGCAGCCGTACCAGCGCTGGTGGCGGCAGTGGTCGACGGAGGACAGCCGGGCCGTCGAGCGGGCGATGGCGCTGGCCGACGTCGCCGGGCTCGCCGACCGGCCGGTGGACACCCTCTCCGGCGGGCAGCGGCAGCGGGTCTGGATCGCGATGACCCTCGCCCAGGACACCGAGGCGCTGCTGCTGGACGAGCCGACCACGTTTCTCGATCTCGCTCACCAGGTGGAGGTCCTGGACCTGCTGCACCGGCTGCGCGTCGAGCGCGGTCGGACCGTGGTCGCCGTGCTGCACGACCTCAACCAGGCCGCCCGGTACGCCGACCACCTGGTCGCCATGCGGGCCGGCGCGGTGGTCGCGGCCGGCCCCCCGCGCGAGATCCTCACCGCTGACCTGGTCCGGGAGGTCTTCGGGCTCGACTGCGTGGTCGTGCCCTGCCCCGTCACCGGCGCCCCGCTGGTGGTGCCCGCCCTCACCCAAGCCGCCGCCATACCGGCCGGCTCCTCTGTCGGCGACGCCTGAGCGCGCCGACTCGTACCGCAAGAAAGGACCCTGATGCGTCGTCTCGCCGCCGCCCTCACCGCGGCCCTCGCCCTCGGTGTCGGCCTCACCGCCTGTGGGAAGAGCGACCCCGCCCCCGGCACGGCCACCGGGGAGACCCGGGAGATCACCCACGCGATGGGCACCACCAAGGTTCCGGCCGAGCCGAAGCGCGTGGTGGTGCTCGACACCGACAAGATCGACACGGCCCTCTCACTGGGGGTCACGCCGGTCGGCGCGGCGACTGCCGGTGAGGCGAAGAGCTGGCCCACCTACTTCGGGGCGGACAAGCTCGCCGGGATCACGGAGGTCGGCGTGCTCACCGAGCCCGACCTGGAGGCGATCAACGCGCTCAAGCCCGACCTCATCCTCGGCAGCAAGTTCCGCCAGGAGAAGTTCTACGACGAGCTGTCCGCGATCGCGCCGACCGTCTTCACCGAGCAGGTGGGCGTCACCTGGAAGGAGAATTTCCTCCTCGACGGCCAGGCCCTCGGCAAGGAGCAGCAGGCGAAGGACCTGCTGGCCACCTACGAGAAGCGGGCCAAGGAGTTCGGCGCGAAGATCGGCGACGCCGCGTCCCGGGAGATCTCCATCGTCCGCTTCATGCCGGGCAACATCCGGGTGTACGGCCCGGACTCGTTCTCCGGCATCGTCGTCGGCGACACCGGGCTGGGCCGCCCGGAGCGGCAGCGCCTCGACGGCAAGAAGGAGAAGCGCTTCGACATGGTCAGCCACGAGCGGGTCAACGAGGTCGACGGCGACGTCATCTTCGTGACCGCGTACGGCGAGCAGGCCGCCGCTGAGCAGGCGAAGGTTACGACGGGGAGCCTCTGGCAGGGCCTGTCCGCGGTCAAGGCCGGCAAGGCCCACGTCGTCTCCGACGAGACGTGGATGACCGGCATCGGCGTCACCGCCGCCAACAAGATCCTCGACGACCTGGAAAAGCACCTCTCCGCCTGACCCACCAATCTCCGCTCAAGATCCGCGCAGCTTCGGGGAAGATGCTGCCTCGCCTCGGAAAGAGGCGGCAGGATCCCTGAAGTTGCGCGGATCTTGCCGCTTTGAGCGCGCATCAGCGGGCGCGGGAGCGGATGGCTTGGCGGACCTCCACGAGGAAGCCGGGGAAGTCTTCCTTGAAGCGTTTCGCCGTCAGGCGGAGGACGATCCAGTCCGCACCGACAAGTTGGTTGAGGCGCTGGCGGTCGCGGTGGAACTGGTCCGGATCGTGATGCCAGAGGCCGTCGTACTCGACGGCGATCTTCCATGCCGGCCACGCGAGGTCCAGCCGGGCGACGAATCGGCCGTCGCGCTCCAGCACGTACTGGGTGACAGGTGCCGGAAGGCCGGCCAGGACCAGTCGGACCCGTAGCCGGGACTCCTGCGGCGATTCCGCTCCAGCGTCGGCCAGGCTGGCGACTCGCCGCATGCGTTTCCACCCACGTGCCCCGAGCCGCGCGTGGGCGAGTTCCCGGAGCTTGTCGGCGGTGACGAGGTGTTGCCGTAGCAGCCCGTCGACAACCGCGCCCCTGCAACTGGACCGGTCGCCGAGGAGGAACGGGCATCCACCCACCCTGGCCGACCGCCGCACCCGCCACCATCCCCTGTGGATAACCCCGACGTCACCCGAGGCAACGCCAGATCCGCTCAACTTCAGGGCACCTGCTGCCTCCTGGCCGGTTGAGGCAGCAGGCTCCCCGAAGTTGCGCGGATCTTGAAATGGGGTGGGTCAGGCGGCGGTGGACCAGATGGCGCGGAAGGCGGCGGCTTCGCCGGCGAGCCACTGTTCGAGTTGGTCGGGGCGGGCCGTGGCGGGCATGCGGTGGGCCTCGCCGCGCCGGACGTCGACCAGGACCGGCTCGGCGTGTGGGAGGACCGCGTCCATGTGCCGGGCCATCAGGTGCAGCGTCGCCAGGGCGGCCTCCTCGCTGGGCGGAGCCTCGTCGAAGTGCAGGCGGATCGCCTCGGCGTGGCCGTCGGCGTATCGGACGCCGAAGTGCGGGTTGATCTTGACAGGCAGGTCGCCCAGCATGGCCAGGGCGTCGCGGGTCTGGGCCAGGTCGACGCCGGACGGCTCGCCGAGGGAATGCAGCCAGGTGGTCGCGCCGGGCACGAGGGCCTCGTAGAGCGGGCGCCAGCGGGGCTTGACCAGGTCGGCGACCTGGGCCAGGTGGGTGCCGCCGGTGTGGAAGGCGACGTCGGCCTTGAGCGCCTTGACGAACTGACCGTGCGGGTTGAAGCCGGACCGGCTAGCCCGCTGCTTGCGCAGGCCCCCGACGAAGGTGGCCTTGGTGGGCCCGGTGCGGTCCACGTACCGGGTGAAGCCGAGGAGGGTTGCGTAGGGGGTGAGCGGGGCGGTGGAGGTGGGCGCAGTCACGAGCATCCTCCCAGGTCAGCAGCTCGATTAGTACATACATTCTAATCGACGGGGCTGACATCGCCCAGGGAACGAAAAGGGCCGCCCGGACATCCCGGGCGGCCCTTCCGGCGACAGGTTCTACAGCTGTCCGACGGCGGTGATCCGTACGACCGCGGCACCCACCTCGTCGGACGCCGCGAGGTCCACCTCGGCGCTGATGCCCCAGTCGTGGTCGCCCTCGGGGTCGTCGAGGATCTGGCGTACGGTCCACCGCTCCCGGCCCTGCTCGATCATGAGCAGTGCCGGCCCGCGCGCGTCGGGTCCGACCCCGATCCCGTCGTACGCCTCGAAGTACGGCTCCAGCGCGTCCGCCCACGCGTCCGCGTCCCAGCCCGAGGAGGCGTCGAGTTCGCCCAGCTCGTCCCAGCGGCGCAGGGCGGCCAGCTCGACCCGGCGGAACAGGGCGTTGCGGACCAGCACCCGGAACGCCCGGGCGTTCCGGGTGACCGCCGGCGGCCGGTCGTCCAGCGACGCGGCGACCTGCTCGACGTCGGACGGGTTGCGCAGCCGCTCCCACTCGTCGATGAGGCTGGAGTCGACCTGGCGGACCAGCTCGCCCAGCCATTCGATGAGGTCGACCAGTTCCTCGGTCTTGGCGTCCTCGGGGACCGTCTGCCGCAGCGTCTTGTACGCGTCGGCGAGGTACCGCAGCACCAGCCCCTCCGACCGGGACAGGCCGTAGAACTGCACGTACTCCGGGAAGGTCATGGCCCGCTCGTACATGTCGCGGACGACCGACTTGGGGGAGAGCTGGTGGTCGGCGACCCACGGGTGGCCCTGCCGGTACATCTCGTACGCGTTCTCCAGCAGCTCCGCGAGGGGCTTGGGCCAGGTCACCTCGTCGAGCAGCTCCAGGCGGGCCTCGTACTCGATGCCTTCGGCCTTCATCGCGGCGACCGCCTCGCCGCGCGCCTTGAACTGCTGCGCGGAGAGCACCTGGCGCGGGTCGTCCAGGATCGACTCGATCACCGACAGCGCGTCGAGGGCGTACGACGGGGACTCCCGGTCGAGCAGCTCGATGGCGGCCAGGGCGAGCGGCGACAGCGGCTGGTTGAGCGCGAAGTCGAGTTGGAGGTCGACGGTGAGCCGGACGCGGCGACCCTGCTCGTCCGGCTCCGGCAGCTCCTCGACCACCCCGCCGGCCCGCAGCGCCCGGTAGATGGCGATGGCCCGACGGATGTGCCGCCGCTGGGCGGCCCGGTCCTCGTGGTTGTCGGTGAGCAGGTGGCGCATCGAGGCGAACGCGTCGCCGGGCCGGCCGATGACGTTGAGCAGCATCGAGTGGCTGACCTGGAAGCTGGAGGTCAACGGTTCCGGCTCGGCCTCGACGAGGCGCTGGAACGTCGGCTCGCCCCAGCCGATCGAGCCCTCCGGCGGCTTCTTCCGCACGACCTTGCGGCGCTTCTTCGGGTCGTCGCCGGCCTTGGCCAGGGCCTTCTCGTTCTCGATGACGTGCTCGGGGGCCTGCACCACCACCCGGCCGAGGGTGTCGAAGCCGGCCCGCCCGGCCCGGCCGGCGATCTGGTGGAACTCGCGGGCCTTGAGCAGCCGGGTCCGGGTCCCGTCGTACTTGCTCAGGCCGGTGAAGAGCACGGTGCGGATCGGCACGTTGATGCCGACGCCGAGCGTGTCGGTGCCGCAGATGACCTTGAGCAGCCCGGCCTGGGCCAGGGTCTCCACCAGGCGGCGGTACTTCGGCAGCATGCCGGCGTGGTGCACGCCGATGCCGTGGCGGACCAGCCTCGACAGGGTCTTGCCGAAGCCGGAGGTGAACCGGAAGTTGCCGATCGCCTGGGCGATCATGTCCTTCTCGGCCCGGGTGCAGACGTTGACGCTCATCAGCGCCTGGGCGCGTTCCAGCGCGGCGGCCTGGGTGAAGTGCACCACGTACACCGGGGCCTGCTTGGTCTCCAGCAGTTCCTCCAGGGTCTCGTGCAGCGGGGTCATCGCGTACGAGAAGAGGAGCGGGACCGGCCGCTCTGCCGAGCGGACGACGGCGGTCGGCCGGCCGGTGCGCCGGGCCAGGTCGTCGACGAACCGGGTGGTGTCGCCGAGCGTGGCGGACATCAGGACGAACTGAGCCTGCGGCAGCTCGATCAGCGGCACCTGCCAGGCCCAGCCCCGGTCCGGCTCGGCGTAGAAGTGGAACTCGTCCATGATCACCTGACCGACGTCGGCCCGGGTGCCCTCGCGCAGCGCGAGGTTGGCCAGGATCTCCGCCGTGCAGCAGATGATCGGGGCGTCGGCGTTGACGCTGGCGTCGCCGGTGAGCATGCCGACGTTCTCCGCGCCGAAGACCTCGCAGAGCGCGAAGAACTTCTCCGACACGAGGGCCTTGATCGGCGCGGTGTAGAAGGTGGTGCGGTCGTCGGCCAGGGCCGCGAAGTGCGCCGCGATCGCGACCAGGCTCTTGCCGGACCCGGTCGGCGTGTTCATGATCACGTTCGCCCCGGAGACGATCTCGATGACCGCCTCCTCCTGGTGGGGATAGAGGTCGAGGCCGCGCTCCTTCGCCCAGCCGGCGAACGCGTCGAAGAGGGTGTCGGGGTCGGCGCTTGCGGGCAGCGCGGCGGTGAGCGTCATAGCGCGTCCATGGTGCCTGGATCATGGCCCGCGCGCCAACCCGGCCCCGCCCACCGGGTGGCTGTCGACAAGGGCTCCCTTCACCACGCCAGGCGTCGACAGGGACCCCTCGCTTTCACCGTCGGCGGTGGATGAGGTCGAAGATGTCGCGGCCGGCGGTGAGGGCGCGGCGCTCGAACTTGGTCACCGGGCGGTGCGGCGGGCGGGGGGCGTAGTCGCCGTGCACGTCGACCAGTTCCGGGTCGGCGGTCAGCGTCTCCCGCATCGACGCGGCGTACTCGGCCCAGTCGGTGGCGCAGTGCAGCGTCCCGCCAGGGGCCAGCCGGGAGCGCAGCAGCGCCACGTGCGCCGGCTGGATGATCCGGCGCTTGTGGTGGCGCGCCTTCGGCCAGGGGTCGGGGAAGAACACGTGCACCGCGG
Source organism: Micromonospora sp. SL4-19 (assembly GCF_047921475.1). Lineage (NCBI taxonomy): Bacteria > Bacillati > Actinomycetota > Actinomycetes > Micromonosporales > Micromonosporaceae > Micromonospora > Micromonospora sp. SL4-19. The sequence continues at coordinate 16,187 of NZ_JBLROB010000013.1, read as the reverse complement.
CCAGCGAGCCCTCCGGCATCATCCGGACCAGGTCCAGTGCGTCGCCCTGGGCCACCCGGACGTTGCCCAGCCCGTGCCGTTCGACCAGGTCCAGCAGGTTGCCGATTCCGGGCGTATGTACCTCTACCGCCAGATAGTGTCGGTCCGGGTCGGCCGCCGCCATCGTGGCGGTGGCGTCGCCCATGCCGGAACCGATCTCCAGCACCATCGGAGCCCGCCGCCCGAACAGCGCCGTCGGATCGAACGGTCCGTCGAGGTCGGCGATCTCCACGCCGTACGTGGGCCAGAGCCGAGCCAACGCGTCGCGCTGTCGCTCGCTCATCCGGCCGCGGCGCGGATGGAAGGTGCGGATGCCGGCGGCGTGGGCCGGCGGCGCGGGGTTCTGGTCGATGGTGGTCACAGCGACCCGAGCGTACGCGACCGTTGCCGCCGATCGGATGTGATGTTCGACCTGGGATGAGAGGATTCATCCACGGCAGGACGGGTGGCTCGCCGCTCGACACCGCCGACGCGACGGCTCCGGTCGCGGCGCGGCGTCAGACGCGCCGAGCTGGAGTTGTCGGGGAGCCCGGGAGGGGTCATGGTGTCAGTCACACGACGGGCGGCGCTGCTGATCGCGGCGGCCGCGGGCACCGTCCCCCTGCTCGGGGCGGCGCCCGCACTGGCCGGTCCGCCTCCCGCCGCGCTGCCCGCCGCCGGGCCGACCGCCGATCCGCAGGATCAGGACCAGCGGCCGTCCGGTGACGTCGTCTTCGTCGAGGTCACCCCCAGCACTGTGGAACCCGGTTTCCTGGTCGGCATCCGGGCGAGCTGTCGGGACAACTCGGTGCCGGCGATCGTGATCTCCGACGCCTTCGGCCGGGTCCAGGTGCAGCCGCAGCGCGGGCTGCTCACCGCCTCGCCGATGGTCAGCGAACGTACCCGCCCCGGCAACTACCGCGTCAAGCTGGAGTGCCCGAGCGGGCAGACCGCCTCGACGATGCTCCAGGTCGTCAAGGCCGTACAGCCCAGCCGCGGGCCGGCGACCGGCTTCGGCGGGACCGCCGGGATCGGCCTGGGTGGCCTCCTGGTGCCGGTCGGGCTGGCGCTGACCGTGGCCGGGGCGGTCGTCGGCGTGGCGGCCGCGCGCCGCCCGCGTACCGTCCGCGATTCCGTGCACCGCTGAGCCGCGCCATGGCCGTCCACTCCGCCCCACAGCCGTCCACCGGGGGCCGGCCGAGCGGGCGCCGTCCCTGGTCGGCGCCGCTCGCCGTGGTGCTGGTGCTGGTCGGGGTGTTCGCCACCGGGGCCGGGCTGGGCCGTACCGTCGGCCCGTTCGACTGGGCGGCGACCGGTTCGACGCAGCGCCCGGCCGAGCCGGCCCGGAGCCGACCGGCGGCGAGCCGACCGGTGAGCCTCTCCGTGCCGGCGATCAAGGTGACCGCGCCGATCACCCCGGTCGGCCAGGCGAAGGACGGCTCGGTGGACGTCCCGCCGCTGAGCCAGCACAACCAGACCGGCTGGTACGACCGCGGCCCGGTTCCTGGTGAACCGGGTCGGGCGATCATCGTCGGGCACGTGGACACCAAGCGCGGGCCAGCCGTCTTCTATCGCCTGCGCGACCTCAAGCCCGGTGACCGGATCGAGGTGACCCGAGCGGACCAGAGCGTGGCGACCTTCAAGGTCGACACCGTCGAGTTGTTCGACAAGGCCGACCTCCCCGCCGACCGCGTGTACGGCGACCAGGGCCCGCCCGGCCTGCGTCTGATCACCTGCGGCGGCGACTGGGTCGGCGGGCGGACCGGCTACCAGGACAACGTGATCGCCTTCGCGTCCCTGCTCGACGACGCCTGACCGGCCCGGCGGGCGAGCGACCCCAGCGCGAGCAGCTGTGCCACCACCAGCAGCGTGACCGGGGCCAGCCACCACAGCCCGAGGTCGGCGCGGATCGTGACGGCCAGGAGAGCGCCTCCGGCCAACGCCAGGCCGCCCAAGAGCCAGCCGATGAGGCCACGTAGCGCCGCCCGGTGACGCCAGATCAGCCAGACGACCGGCAGCCACGCGACCACCGCGATGACCATCCCGAGGAAGTCCACCAGGGAAGGCCCGTGCGCCCGGCTGAACGAGAACAGCCGGGGCCCCGAGTCCGGCAGCGCGATCAACAAGCCACCCGCAGCCGACCCAACCAGCCAGACAAGGATGCGACTGAGCACCGGGGGAGGCGTCATGTCGGCATCGTCGCACCCCGCCCCCACCACAGCCCGCCCCGCGCGGCCGCTCCACGCCTGGTTCGGGTTGCTCAGCCCTTGCCCGGCACCTGCTGGACCACCTCGAACTCCAGCAGCGCGGCACCGGTGGCGACCGGCTTGCGTGGCTCGCCACCCTCACCGCCGGCGTGCGCGGCGCGCGACGGCCCCTGCGCCCACGCCTGGTAGGCGTCCTCGGACTCCCACCGGGTGTAGACGAAGTAGCGGTTCTCCCCGGAGACCGGGCGGAGCAGCTCGAAGCCGAGGAAGCCGGGGGAGTTCTCCACCGCGCCGGCCCGGGCGGCGAACCGCTTCTCCAGCTCCGCGCCGGCGCCCGGCGGGACGTCGATCGCGTTGATCTTCACGACTGCCATGGCTCCACCCTAACCAGCCGAGCAGGGCGTGGTCCGGCTCGCGCGCTGCTCAGAACGCCTCGACTGCCGGCACCAGGTCGGCGTCCACCACGATCGGGGCGTGGTCCGAGGGGCCCTTGCCCTTGCGCGCCTCCCGGTCGACGTACGCGGAACGGACCGCGCGGGTGAACGGGGCGGAGGCGTAGACCAGGTCGATCCGCATGCCCTTGTTCTGGTGGAACATGCCCGCCCGGTAGTCCCAGTACGTGTACGGGTGCGGGCCCTTCATCGGGGTGGGCACCACGTCGCTGAGCCCGAGGTCGCGCAGCGCGGCGAGGGCCGCGCGCTCGGGCGGGGTGACGTGGGTGGCGGCGACGAAGAGCGCCGGATCCCAGACGTCGGCGTCGGTCGGTGCGACGTTGAAGTCCCCGCAGACGGCCAACGGCGCTCCGGCGGTCAGCTCCGGTTCCAGCGCGTCCCGCAGCGCCGCCAGCCAGGCCAGCTTGTAGACGTAGTGCGGGTCTTCGGGGGCGCGGCCGTTCGGCACGTACACCGACCAGACCCGCAGCCCGTCGCACGTGGCCGAGATGGCCCGGGCCTCCGGCAGCGGGAAGCCCGGCTCGCCGGGGAAGCCGACCGCCACGTCGGCCAGCCCGATCCGGGAGAGGACGGCCACCCCGTTCCACCTGCCGTCGCTGTGGCTGGCCGCCTCGTAACCCAGCTCGCCCACCTCGGCGACCGGGAACGCCCCGTCGGGGCACTTGGTCTCCTGCAGGCAGACGACATCGGGCTTCGTGGTGGCCAGCCAGTCCAGCAGCCGCGGGAGGCGGGCCTTCACCGAGTTGACGTTCCAGGTCGCCAGGCGCATGCCTCCAGCCTGCCGCATCGCCGGCCGGCTTGCCGGGCCGGCGGTGCGGGCTGTCGCGCGGATGCTCAGCGCTCCGGGGCGTCGCCCGGACGGGTCTGCTCGGCGAGGAAGCGTTCCAGCTCGGCACCGAGTTCGTCGGCGGTGGGCAGCGGGCCGGTCTCGGCCGCGAGCAGGTTCTTCTCGCCGCGCCCCCGGGCGAACGCGTCGTACTGCTCTTCCAGGGCCTGGACCAGGGTGGCCGCCTCCTCGGTCTGGGCGACCTGGCGGTCGATCTCCACCCGGACCACCTCGGCGGCGGAGCGCAGGCCGTCCGAGGGCAGCAGCAGCCCGGTGCCGCGGGACACCGCGGCGAGCAGCGCCTCGGCGGCGGCCGGGTACTCGGCCTGGGCGACGTAGTGCGGCACGTGGGCGGCGAAGCCGAGGGCGTCGCGGCCCTGCTCGCCGAGGCGGTACTCCAGCAGGTGGCCGACGCTGCCGGGCACCTGGACCCGCTGGAGCCACGGCTCGTGCCCGGCGATCAGTTCGCGGCGGGTCGCGTGCGCGGTGACGCCGCTGGGCCGGGTGTGCGGCACCGCCATCGGAATCGAGTTGAGCCCGACGGTGAGCCGGACGCCGAGCCGGCCGGCCAGGCCGGCGACCGCGGCCACGAAGCGTTCCCACTGCAGGTCCGGCTCCGGGCCGGTGAGCAGCAGGAACGGGGTCTCGGCGTCGTCGTGCAGGAGGTGCAGCTCCAGTGCCGGTGCGTCGTAGTCGGCCCAGTGGTCCTCGACGAAGGTCATCACCGGCCGGCGGGAGCGGTAGTCGAAGAGCTGGTCGATGTCGAAGCGGGCGATCGGCCGCGCCTCGAGGGAGGTGAGCAGCTGCTCCCGGGCCAGCCGGGTGGCGCTGCCGGCGTCGACGAAGCCGGTGAGCGCCTGGATCAGCACCGGCTGGCCGAGGTCGGGCAGATCGTCGGTGAGTTCGTAGAGCTCGTGTGGGTCGAGCACCGGTGGAGACCTCCCTGGGAACGCGCGTACGGGTGGGCCGTGTGGCACGACCTTCCCGTCCGGGCCAACGTACCGGCCGCCGTGGTCCATTCCGTTACGGGCCGGAGGATGATCACGATTTGGCCACGCCGCACGCTGGGTGGCTCGAAAACCCTGATCTTGCTCGTTCATCCGCCGATAGGGCGATGTTGGCATTCGGCCGAAAGGCTGAGTTTGTCGATCATTGAACAGCGTCCGGGTCGTTGCGAGGTTCCTGCCTCGAGGGGTGCAGCTCCGTACGGACCGGAGGTTCGACCGCTTCGCGAAGGCTCACCCGAGCCGCCCCGGGCTGTGGCGGCGCGTCCAGAATGGGAGCCGGGAAGTGTGGCAAGGGTCACGCCGCCATCCGCTTTTGCGGGGATTTCTCCCCTTAGCCTCGTCGAATGCGTAACGACGGCACCCTCGACGACCAACACGGCCTCGACGGATCGATTGACCGTTCGGACGATGATTGCTTCACCGTTCGGTCAACCGGTTCCCTGGAGTCGGCCACCCCCCGGCGCTTCTCCCTCGGCTCCCTCCGTACCCGCTCCGGGAAGCTCGCTAACCCCCTCGCCGCCCGGCCCGGGCGGACCCGGCTGGCGGTCGCCACCGGCGCGGTCTGCTGCCTCGGCCTGCTCGGCGGCGGCCTGATCGGCGCCGGCGGCAACGACCGCTCGGAGACCCCCGCGGCGGCGCAGGAGATCGCCCAGCGGGCGGTCGCCGACGCCGCCTCCCGCGGCATGGCCCGCCAGGCAACCGACCCGAGCACACCGACCGCCGACCCGGACGTCGCCTCGGCGGCGACGGCGCAGCCCACGCCGACCGCTAAGCCCACGCCGACCGCGAAGCCCAAGCCGAAGCCCAAGCCGAAGCCGAAGCCCAAGCCGACGCGGATCGCCCCGGTGGCCGGGCTGGACCAGGACCAGATGAACAACGCCACCACGATCGTGCGGACCGGCCGGGACATGGGCGTGCCGCGCCGCGGCCTGGTCATCGCGGTGGCCACCGCGATGCAGGAGAGCAACCTCTACAACTACGCCAGCGGCGTGCTGCCCGAGTCGCAGAACTACCCGCACCAGGCCATCGGCTGGGACCACGACTCGGTCGGGCTGTTCCAGCAACGGCCGAGCAGCGGCTGGGGCGCGGTGGGCGACCTGATGAAGCCGGCGTACGCCACGAGGCAGTTCCTCTCCGCGCTGCTGGAGATCCCCGGCTGGCAGGACATGGCGCTCACCGATGCCGCCCAGGCCGTACAGGTCTCCGCCCTCCCGTGGGCCTACGCCCAGCACGAATGGCGGGCCACCGAGGTCGTCAACGCGGTCCTCGGCTGACCGGGCGGGGCTCGGCGGTCACCATGGACGGTTGGCGGGAACGGCGATCCCCGGGTTCCGGGGATCGCCGGTCCCGGGTAAACATGACGGAGGATCGCGGACCGGAGGGACGACATGTTGCTGAAGCAGCTCGCCAGCCGGCCGGCCCTCCGTCGCTGACCCGCAGTACGCCCCGCAGCTCGACCATCGGGAGCCCCTCGTGACCGACCCCGTACCTGTCGACGGCGAGTCCCTCCTGCCCACGCCGCCGGTGGCGCCAGAGGACGCCCCTGAGGCACCACCGGCGACGCTCTGGGATCGGATGCGGGACGACCCGCAGTACGCCCCGGAGCACCTGGCCCTGGAGGCGGTCCGCCGGCTCGGGCCGGAGGCGGCGCAGTGGGCCGCCCGGGAGCGGGCGCAGCGCCCGGACCTGGCTGCCGACGCGCTGGCCGACCAGGCGGTCCGTAAGTTCATCAACCAGGCCCGGCTCTCCGGCGCCGTCTCCGGCGCGGCCGGGCTGCCCGGCGCGGTGATCGACGTGGGCGTGCTGGCCTGGACCCAGGCCCGGCTGGTGCTGCACGTGGCCGCCGCGTACGGCGTCGATCCGGTCCACCCCGACCGGGCGGCCGACCTGCTCGTGCTGCAGAAGGTGCACAAGGTCGCCGAGAGCGCCCGGCTCGCCCTCGGTGTGGCCGCCGGGCGGGAGCGGGCCGTCGCCCTGTTCGGGATGGCCGGGGCGCGCCCGCTCGGCAAGGTGATGCTGCAGTTGGGCGTCCGGCTGGCCCGGATGGCCGGCGTGCGCGCGGCGAAGCGGATCTTTGCCAAGGTGGTCCCCGGCGCCGCGATCATCCTTGGCACCTGGGCCAACTCCTCGGCCACCCGGGACCTCGCCGACCGGGCCCGGGTGCTGTACCGCGGCGACCCGGGGCGCCTGCCCGGGCAGCGCCGCCCCTGACGACCGGGCCACCCACCGCGCCGGGAGCCGTCGGTCAGGTCAGCGCGCGGGGCGCCGCCACGGCACCGGCTGGCCGTGCAGCCACCAGTACAGCGCCCGGGTGATCCGGGGCAGCACCAGGTAGGTCATCAGCGGGGTCAGGCAGAGCGTCATCAGCAGCGTCCGGACCGCCAGCGGCACGTCGGCGATGAACCTCGCGCTGAGCAGGGTCGCGGTGAGGCTCAGCGGGAAGAACGCCAGCCAGATGGTCACCGCCTGCTTCCACCGGGGCGGGGTGGCCGCCACCGCCGGCGAGGAGTCGCCCGCCATCAGGGTCTCCACCACGTGGTCCACCGGCGGGTCGAACCAGCCCTCGATGCCGGTGCGACGCTCGACCCGGGTGTGCTCGACCATGCCCTGCGCCGAGGTCAGCCACCAACGTCGCTGCGGCGACTCCTCCCAGCGGCGCAGCGTCTCGTCGTCGGCGAACCGGTACATCACGTGCCACTCGGGCGACCCGGGAGCGCTGCGTACGAACCCGGCGCCCAGGAAGCCGGGGAAGCTCTCGGCCAGCGCCGTGCCGGCTCGCATCCACGCCACCATCTCGTCGGTGCGCGCGGGGTCGGCGCGTCGGGCGACGGCGACGGTCACCGGCGCCGCGTGCGTCATGGTCATGCCCTCATCCTTCCCGCCGCCGTCGATATCGGCACCGGCTTGTAACGCACCCCACCGGGCCGTCACATCCACCGGACACCGCCTCGGTGGCCGGGATCACCCGCCGCGCCCGGGCGGGGCCTGTCCCCTGCGGGCGGCCCGGCGAGAAGGGCCGGCCGCGGTGGGGTCGGTGGCCGGCAGCCGGGGGGAGTCGGTTAGCGCCGCCCCTGCGGGGGTAGCTCGGAAGGATGACGCGATCACAGCCTCGCCGTGCCCGTGGCACGGTCGGCCACGCGTACAGTGCCCTGAACCTGCGGCTCGCGCTCGCCCTCTTCGGGCTGGTCATCATGACCCTCTTCGCGGTGCTCGCCTTCGCGGCCCACGTGGCCTGGTTGGGCGTCGTCTGCGCGGTCTTCGCCGTCGTGGCCGCGGTCGACCTTGTCGTCATCCAGCGCCGCCGCGCAGCCCGCCGCCGCGAGGAGCCGGGTGCGCGGCACTCACTGTTCGAGTGACAGGAGTACGCCATGCCCATCGCCACCACCAATCCCGCCACCGGACAGGTGCTCAAGACGTACGACCCGATGTCGGACGAGCAGGTCGACGCGGCCATCGGACGGGCCGACCTGGCCTTCCGGCAGTTGCACGGCACCACCATCGCCCAGCGGGCCCAGTGGCTCACCGCCGCGGCCGACCTGCTGGAGGCCGAGCGGGACGAGACCGCCCGGCTGATGACCACCGAGATGGGCAAGACGTACGCAGCGGCCCGGGCCGAGGTGACCAAGTGCGCCACCGCCTGCCGGTTCTACGCCGGGCATGCCGAGCGGATGCTCGCCGACGAGCCGGCCGATGCGGGAGCGGTCGGGGCGAAGCGGGCCTTCGTCCGGTACCAGCCGATCGGGCCGGTACTCGCGGTGATGCCCTGGAACTTCCCGCTCTGGCAGGTCATGCGCTTCGCCGCACCGGCCCTGATGGCCGGCAACGCCGGCCTGCTCAAGCACGCCTCCAACGTGCCGCAGGTCGCCCTCTACCTGGAGGATCTGTTCCGCCGGGCCGGCTTCCCCGAGGGCGCGTTCACGACGCTGCTGGTCGGCTCGGACGCCGTCGACCGGATCCTCAGCGACCCCCGGGTCCGCGCGGCCACCCTCACCGGCAGCGAGGGCGCCGGCCGCTCGATCGCCAAGATCGCCGGTCGGGAGCTGAAGAAGACCGTGCTGGAACTCGGCGGTAGCGACCCGTTCGTGGTGATGCCCTCGGCCGACCTGGACCGCGCCGCCGAGGTGGCCACGACCGCCCGCTGCCAGAACAACGGCCAGTCCTGCATCGCCGCCAAGCGGTTCATCATCCACTCCGACGTCTTCGACGCCTTCGCGGAGAGGTTCGCCGCGAGGATGTCCGCGCTCACGGTCGGCGACCCGATGGACGACGGCACCGACGTCGGCCCGCTGGCGACCGACCGGGGCCGCGCGGAGGTGTACGGGCAGGTCCAGAACGCGGTGGACAACGGCGCGACGATCCTCTGTGGTGGGGAACTGCCCGCCGGGGACGGGTGGTTCTACCCGCCGACAGTGGTCACCGACCTGCGGCCGGAGATGCGAATGTGGTCCGAGGAGGTCTTCGGCCCCGTCGCCGGCCTCTTCCGGGCGTCGTCGTACGAGGAGGCGATCGAGATCGCCAACGGCACCAAGTTCGGCCTCGGCTCGAACGCCTGGACCACCGACCCGGCCGAGCAGGAGCGCTTCGCCGCCGACCTGGACGCCGGCAGCGTCTTCATCAACGGCATGACCACGTCCTATCCCGACCTGCCGTTCGGCGGCGTGAAGAACTCCGGCTACGGGCGCGAGCTGTCCGCCGTGGGCATGCGGGAGTTCTGCAACACCAAGACCGTCTGGCTGGGCGAGGGCGCGCCGTCGGCAGGTGCCGGCGCCCACGCCGAGTAGCCGGGACCGGCGGTCGCCTCTCGGGAACGGCGATCGGGGAACGACTGCGCCGACACCTACGCTCGTATCCCATGGAACCCCTCATCGAGGTCGTGGTCTTCCTCGCGATCGCGACGTTCGGCGCGGCGCTGGCCCGCCGGCTCGGCGTGCTCGCGCCGATCCTGCTGGTGGTGCTCGGTCTCGTCCTGTCCTTCCTGCCCGGCTTCCCGCACGTGCGGCTCGACCCGAACCTGGTGCTGGTGGGCATCCTGCCGCCGTTGCTCTACGTGGCGGCCCTGGAGACGTCGGTGCCGGCGTTCCGGCTCAACCTGCGGCCGATCCTGCTGCTCGCGATCGGGTTGGTGATCTTCACCGCCTTCGTGGTGGGCACCGTGGTGCACCTGCTCCTGCCCGGCCTGCCGTACGCGATATGCCTGGCCCTCGGCGCCGTGGTGGCGCCGCCCGACGCGGTCGCCGCCACCGCGGTGGCCCGCAAGGTCGGGCTGCCCCGGCGGATCGTGACCATCCTCGAAGGCGAGAGCCTGGTCAACGACGCCACCGCGCTGGTGCTGCTCCGGGTCGCGACCGTCGCCGCCACCACGGCCTCCGGGCACGTCGGGGCCCTCGACGTGGGCCGGGAGGTGCTGGTCGCCGCCGGCGGGGGCATCCTCGTCGGCCTGCTCGGCGTGGTGGTCTTCGGTTACCTGCACAAGCGGATCACCGACCCGGTGCTGGACAACGCGCTGTCGCTGATCGTGCCGTTCGCGGTGGTCTTCGCCGCCGAGGAGATCCACGCCTCCGGGGTGGTGGCGGTGGTGGTGACCGGCCTCGGTATCGGCCACCGGATGCCGCTGCTGATGTCGGCCGCCTCCCGGCTCCAGGTCGACGCGTTCTGGCGACTGATCCGGTTCCTGCTGGAGGGGCTGGTGTTCCTGCTGGTCGGCCTGCAACTGCGGGAGGTTGTCCGCAACCTCGACGAGCCGTTCGGCTTCCTGTTCTGGATCACCGCGGCCGTGCTGCTCGCGGTCGTCCTGGCCCGCTTCGTCTGGCTCTTCCCGGCCACCTACCTGGCCCTGCTGGCGCCCCGGATCCGGGGCAGGGAACCCGAGCCGAGGGCGGTGTTCCCCATCGTCATCGGCTGGGCCGGGATGCGTGGTGTGGTCACCCTCGCCGCCGCCCTCGCCCTGCCGCTCACCCTGGCCGACGGCCGGGCGTACCCGCGGCCGCTGTTCATCTGGCTGGCGTTCGCGGTGATCGTGGTGACCCTGGTCGGGCAGGGCGCCACCCTGCCGGCCGTGGCCCGGAAGGTCAAGCTGCCGCCCGACGACCCGGTGCAGGACGCCCTCTCCGCCGCCGCCGTGCAGCAGCAGGCCGGCCGGGCGGCCCGGGAACGCCTGGAGGAGCTGGCCGAGGGCGCGCCGGCGGCGGTCGTCGACCGGCTGCGCGGGCTGGTGCGCAGCCGCACCAATCTGGCCTGGGAACGGCTCGGTGGCACCGAGCGGGAAACCCCGTCCCAGGCGTACGGCCGGCTGCGGCAGGAGATGATCGACGCCGAGCGGGAGGTCTTCCGGGCCGCCCGCGACGCCGGAAAGATTCCGCAGGAGGTACTGGTCCGCGCCTATCGTGACCTGGACCTGGAGGAGTCGTTGCTGCGACGGGAGAGCGACTGATGAGCTGCCAGCACCTGGCCGAGGCCGGCGACGTCCAGCCGCGGACCATCACCGAGTGCCCGGACTGCGTGGCCGTCGGGAACCCCGACTGGGTGCACCTGCGGTCCTGCCTGACCTGTGGGCACGTCGGCTGCTGCGACTCCTCCCCGCACCAGCACGCCACGACGCACTTCGAGGCCACCGGGCACCCGGTGATGCGGTCGGTCCAGCCCGGGGAGTCGTGGCGTTGGTGCTTCGTCGACGAGGAGATCGGCTGAGGCGGCCGTCAGTCGAGCCGGCGTTCCAGCACCTGGCCGGGCCACGGCTGCCGGCCCGGGCGGTCGACCGTGAACGGGTCGGTGGCGGTGAAGCCGCAGCTCTCGTAGAAGCGCACCAGCGCCCGGTCGTCGCCGCCGTAGCAGTCCACCCGCAGCAGCCCCAGGCCGCGCTCGCGGGCCAGGTCCGCCGCGTACGCCAGCAGCCGCGCCCCGATCCCGCGGCCCGCGTGCGTCCGGTCGGCGACGAGCAGGTTGACGTACAGCTCCGGCCCGGTGGCCGGCGGCACGTAGTCGGTGGCCGCCCCCACCACCAGGGCGCCCACGGCGGTGTCGCCGAGCATGGCCAGGTACAGGCCACCGCCGGCCGCCCATGCGTCGGCCTGGGCGATCCGGCGCGGATCGGCCGACGCGGGCTCGGTGCCCCACTGGCCGGTCCGGCCCTGCGCCGCCAGCCAGGCGGTGGCGGTGTCGAGCAGCCGCAGCACGGTGGCGGCGTCGTCCGGCCCGCCCGGTCGGATGGTGATGATCTGCTGGTCGGTCATGCGGCCATGCTGCTACACCGTCACCGGACGCCTGTCGGCGGAAGGGGGTACGCGGCTGACGGCGTCACGCCGCCGCGGCCCGCTTCCACGGCTGCGGTACGCGGACCGATGCCATGCCCGCCGCCGTCGCCGCCTGGATGCCCAGGTCGGTGTCCTCGAAGACCAGGCAGTCCGCCGGGGGTACGCCGAGCCGCTGGGCGGCGAGCAGGAACGCCTCCGGGTCGGGCTTGGCCCGGGTGTAGTCCCCGGCGCAGACCAGCGTGTCGAAGCGGTCGAGCAGATCCAGCGTGTGCAGCGAGGCGGTGACGGATTCCCGGGTGCTGCCGGAGACGACGGCGAAGGGGACCCGTCCGTGCGCGTCCTCGATGTGCGCCAGCACCTCCGGCACGGCGGTCAGGTCGGGCAGCGACCGCTGGTACAGCTCCTCCTGGCGCCGCGCGACCGTGTCGACCGGCATGGCCAGCCCGTGCCGCTCGTTGAGCGTGGCGATGATGTCGGCGATCGGCCGGCCGCCCCAGGCGTAGAAGAGTTCCTCGGGGAACTCGCAGCTCCACTCGTCCAGCGCCGAACACCACGCCGTGTAGTGCAGCGGCATCGAGTCGGCGATGGTGCCGTCGCAGTCGAACAGGTACGCGCGGAAGTCGCCGGGCGGCAGGGGGATGGCCATCGGTGCAGGGTACTGGTACTGCGGTCGCCGGAAATGCGGTGGCCCGGACCCGTGCCGCTCTGCTTGGGTCGGGCAGCGTGGAGCGCAGCAGGATCGCCCGGGCCGACGAGTTGACCGAGGTGCAGCGGATCGAGGTGGACTCCGGGGCGCCGTTCCGGGAGATCGGCATGGCTGACGTCGCCGACATGCCACCGCTGCCGCTGGACGTGCTGGCCGACTGCCAGCGGGCCGGCCGGGTGTTGGTGGCGGTGGACGCCGGGGACCGGCCGGTCGCCTTCGCGGTGGTCGACCTGGTGGACGGCTGCGCGCACGTCCAGCAGCTCAGCGTGGATCCCGCGTACGCCCGGCGGGGGATCGGACGGGGGCTGCTCGACGAGGTGGCCGGGTGGGCCGCCGTGCGGGGGCTGCCGGCGTTGACGCTGACCACGTTCCGCAGCGTGCCGTGGAACGGGCCGTACTACGCACGCTGCGGGTTTCGCGAACTGACCGGCGGTGAGGTCACCCCGGGGCTGGCCGAGCTGCTGGCGGTGGAGGCGGCGATGGGGCTGGACCCGGCCGACCGGATCGCCATGCGCCGGCAGGTCGGCTGACCGTCAGCGGGCTCGCCCGAGTCCATGGGCGCCACCATCGCCTACGCACCGGAGGGCGACCACCGGGTTTCGCCCGGCTGCCTCAGTGGGCGCCACCGAGGTTGAGCACGACCACCCCGGCGATCACCAGGCCGGCGCCGGCCACCTTGGCGACGCTGAGCGGCTCGCCCAGGAAGGCCGCGCCGATCGCCATGATCGCGGCGGTGCCGAGCCCGGACCAGATCGCGTACGCGACGCCGACCGGGATCTCCTTCACCGCCAGGGCGAGCAGCCCGAACGACGACACGTACGCCACCGCCAGGCCGACCGTGGGCCAGAGCCGGGTGAAGCCGTCGGTCGCCTTGAGCAGGCTGGTGCCGATCACCTCGGCGGTGATCGCGGCCAGCAGGAACACGTATGCCATGACTTTCCTTCGCGTCGAGGGTGCTCCCTACACTGCCGCATGCTGTTCGATGCGCAGCCCACCCTGTCGGCGCGACCCGGCCGGCTGACGGGCGACAACTTCGGGGAAGGTGCTGGGTCTGCCCACGGTGGTGGCAGCAACTTGCCCGAAGTTGCTGCCACCACGACCGTTCCTCAGGACACGGTGCAGGCCACCCCGTTGAGGGTGATCAGGGTGGGGGCGGGGTTGGGGCCGCCGGAGGTGGCACCGAGCAGGCCGAAGGTGACCGTGCCGCCCGGGGCGATCTTCGCGTTCCACGACTCGTTCTTCGCGGTCACCGTGGCGCCGGACTGGGTGAGCTTCGCCGACCAGAAGTCCCGCACCTGCTGATCGCCGGTGAAGGCCCACCGCAGGCTCCAGCCGTCCACCGGCGAGGTGCCGGTGTTGCGGACGGTGACCTGGGTGTTGAAGCCGTCCGGCCAGCTCCCGTGGGTGGTGTACGTGACGGCGCAGGCCGGGGCCGGCACCGTCGCCGCGTCGCCCTGGTCGGCGAGGAAGGACGCCAGCCAGGCCAGCGCCGAGTTCCAGTTGATCGCCACCTCGTTGGTCGAGTACGAGTTGATGTCGTCGACGTAGCAGAACATCGGCTGGCAGCCGGCCAGCAGGTTGGCCGCGTACGGGTCCTGGAGGGCGGCGTTCGGGCCGCCGGCGAGGGAACCGGCGGGCGGGTGCGGCAGGTTCGGGTCCAACTGGTGGCCGTAGAGCCGGCTGTGCTGGTTCTGCGCCGCGTGCTCACCCCACCCGGTCACGTACGAGACGTTCAGCGCGTTGCGGCCGAGCAGGTAGTCGGCCGTCTGCACCGCCCCGTCCCGGTACTTCGCGTTCCGGGTCAGGTCGAAGGCGGTGCCGAGCACGACCGCGTTGTTGATGATGTTGCTGTTGCCGCCCCAGACGTACGCGCCGGCCGTGCCGGGCAGCGGCAGCCCGTACGCCTGGCCGCGCAGGGTGGCCAGGTAGCGGTCGGCGGCGGCGGTCACCGAGGCGCGGACCCGGGCCTGCTCGGCGGCCGGCAGCCCGTTCGGCACGGTGGCCAGGTCGAGCCGGCCCAGCGCGGCCACGCTCTGCCAGCCGAACGCGCCCCCGGCGTCGAAGACCTCGGCGGTGTGCAGCGGCGAGGCGGTGAGGTCGGTCAGGTACGCCCGCTCCCCGGTGGTCAGCCACAGCTCGACGGCCGCCCAGTAGAACTCGTCGGTGACGTTCGAGTCGTCGTACGCGCCGCCGCCGTTGCCGTCGGCCGCCGACGCGTAGATCGCCGGGTGCGCCTTGGCCGCCGCGTACCCGGTCTTCGCCGCGGTGCGGCAGCGGGCCGCGAAGGCGGCGTCGTACGGGGCGAAGAGCCGGGCGCACTGGGCGGCGACGGCGGCCAGGTTGAGGGTGGCCGCGGTGGACGGCGGGTGCAGCTCGCGCGGCTGCGGGTCGTCCTGCGGGGCGAGTGGCAGCCCGGTCCAGTTCCGGTCGTGGATCTTGTGGTGGGCCATCCCGGCGAGGGGCCGGCCGGCCGGGACCTGCATCCGCAGCAGGAACTCCAGCTCCCAGCGGGCCTCGTCGAGGATGTCCGGGACCGTGTTGCCCCGCTCGGGCACCCGCAGCGTGGCGTCGCCGAGCGGCGCGCCCCCGGCGGCGGTCTCCGCGGTCTTGCTCCGCTCGAACGCGTTGAGGAGCTGGTAGGTGGCGATGCCGCCGTTGACGACGTACTTGCCGTGGTCGCCGGCGTCGTACCAGCCGCCGCGCACGTCGAGCCGGTAGTCGCAGACGCCGGGCTGGCAGGGCACGTCGGTGTCGCCCTGGTTGGGTGCCACGCCGAGGTGACCGGCCGGGCGGGCGTACCCGGCGCCGATCAGATCACCGTCGATCGCGGTGCCGCTGCGCTGGGCGTAGAAGAACTGGAGCGAGTCGGCGCGCAGCCGGTCGTAGAGGGTGCCGGAGATGTCGAACGGGTGGCTGGCCTCCCCGTCGACGACCAGCGTGTAGCCGGTGCCCGGGGTGCGGTACGCCGAGAGGTCGACGGTCTGCACGTTCTGCTGCGAGGCCGCGTCCACGCCGCGCGGGGTGGTCTCGCCGCTGGCCACCACGGCCCCGACCGCGGACCTGAGCTGCCAGGTGAGCGGGTCGGTGGCGTCGGTGACCACGGTGGCGTTCTTGGGTCCGCCCGGCAGGTAGCCGACCTGGTTGACCCGCACCCGCGGCCCGGTGTCCGGCTCGTACGGCGGGGCCGCCTCACCGCCGCGCAGCGAGACGTTGTCCAGGCACACCGTCTGCGCCTGCGGGCTGCCGCCGATCTGGAAGATGAGCTGGGCGCCGGGGTTGTCGGCCGGGGCGGTGAACGTCTTGACGACGTGCTGCGCGGTGGCGGTCGCGGCGGCGCTGACGCTGGCGTACGTGGTGTAGGGCGCGCTGCCGAGCTGGAGCACCGCCGTGAGGGCCGTCCCCGGGGTGGCGGACACGTCGAAGGAGAGCTCGTACTCGGCGCCCGCGATCAGTGGCACGGCGTCCTGGCCGATGCCGGCGTCCCAGGGGTTCGCCAGGCCGCCGGGGACGGTGGTGCAGAGCCGGCCGTCGCTGACCCCGAGGTCGCCGGTGCCGTATCCGAACCAGGGGGACGTGCCGGCGCTGAAATCGCCGTTGCGCAGCTGTTCGGGGGCGTCCGGGGGTACCTCGGCGTGGGCGGGGCCGGCGGTGGCGCCGATGAGGACCAGGGTTGTGGTCGCGGCGAGCGCCGCGAAGTGACGTCGGGATGGGATCACGGAGG
>NZ_JBLROB010000012.1:0-144084 GCF_047921475.1 Micromonospora sp. SL4-19 | reverse complement strand
TCACGAACGAGCCATCGCCGCCCGCTGCGACCGCCTCGTCCGCCTCGGCGACGGCCGCATCGTCGAAGACCTCAACCTCACCGACGGCGAGGACCCCGCCGACACCTACGACCGCGCGACCCGGCTACGGCTGTAGACCGACCCGGTGCGGACCTGCCGCCCGGCACGGGCGGGCCTGCACCGGGCTCGGCGTGCGGTCAGGCTGTCGGGCTGGCGGTGCGCACCTGCTCGGCGATCCGCTCCGCCACGGAACGGGCGGTCGCTTCGGTGGCCGCCTCGACCATGACGCGGACCAGCGGCTCGGTGCCGGAGGGGCGCAGCAGCACCCGGCCGGTGCCGCCCAGCTCGGCCTCGGCCCGCTCCACCTCGGCGCGGACGGCCGGCGCGGTGGCGCCCACGGTCCGGTCGCCCACCGGCACGTTGATCAGCACCTGGGGCAGCCTGGTGACCACGGCGGCCAGGTCCGCGAGAGACCGGCCGGTGGCCGCCATCCGGGACATCAGGTGCAGGCCGGTGAGCACCCCGTCGCCGGTGGTGGCGTACGCGGGCATGACGATGTGTCCACTCTGCTCGCCGCCGAGGGCGAGGCCGGAGGCGCGCAGCTCCTCCAGCACGTACCGGTCACCGACCTTGGTCTCGAGCAGTCGGATGCCCTCGGCGGACATGGCGAGCTTCAGGCCGAGGTTGCTCATCACGGTGGCGACCAGGGTGTCCCGGGTCAGCTCGCCGGCCTCCCGCATGGCCAGGGCCAGGATCGCCATCACCTGGTCGCCGTCGACCTCGTCGCCGTCGGCGGTCACCGCGACGCAGCGGTCGGCGTCCCCGTCGTGGGCGATGCCCAGGTGCGCGCCGTGCTCCACCACCGCGGCCCGCAGCGCGTCGAGGTGGTTGGAGCCGCAGTCGTCGTTGATGTTGAGCCCGTCCGGCTCGGCGCAGATCGCGATCACCTCGGCGCCGGCCTCCCGGTACGCCACCGGAGCGACCTCGGCGGCGGCGCCGTTGGCGCAGTCGACCACGATCTTGATCCCGTCCAGCCGGTGCGGCACGCTGCCGACCAGGTGCTGGACGTAGTGGTCGGCGCCGTCGAGCAGGTCGTGCACCCGGCCGACGCCAGCGCCGATCGGGCGCTCCCAGGCGGTGGTGGCATTCGCCTCGACGGCCGCCTCGATCCGCATCTCGATCTCGTCGGGCAGCTTGTGCCCGCCGGCGGCGAAAAGCTTGATCCCGTTGTCCGGCATCGGGTTGTGCGAGGCGGAGAGCATCACACCCAGGTCGGCCTTGGCCTCGGCGGTGAGGAACGCGACCGCGGGGGTGGGCAGCACGCCGACCCGCACCACGTTCGCGCCGGCGCTGGTGAGCCCGGCGACCACGGCGGCCTCCAGCATCTCGCCACTGGCCCGGGTGTCCCGGCCGACCACGGCGAGCGGCGGATGGCTCTTGTCCGTCTCGGCGAGCGTATGGGCGGCGGCGACCGCCACCGCGAGCGCCAACTCCGGGGTGAGATCCGCGTTCGCCCGCCCGCGTACGCCGTCCGTGCCGAACAACCGGCCCATACCCGCCAACCTCCGATGGACTGCCGTTGAGAGGAGAAGCGAAACGGCCGGGCCACCTCCCCCGGGAGGGAGGCGGACCCGGCCGTCCGTCAGAAGTACAAGGCGCTGTTGGTGATCAGCGCTTCGAGTACTGAGG
Source organism: Micromonospora sp. SL4-19 (assembly GCF_047921475.1). Taxonomy (NCBI): domain Bacteria; kingdom Bacillati; phylum Actinomycetota; class Actinomycetes; order Micromonosporales; family Micromonosporaceae; genus Micromonospora; species Micromonospora sp. SL4-19. The sequence continues at coordinate 142,395 of NZ_JBLROB010000012.1, read as the reverse complement.
AGCCTTACGGGCCTTCTTGAGGCCGTACTTCTTGCTCTCCTTGACCCGGGCGTCACGGGTCAAGAAGCCGGCCTTCTTCAGGGCCGGGCGGTCGTCCGGCTCGCTCACGATCAGCGCCCGGGCGATGGCGAGGCGCAGCGCGCCGGCCTGGCCGGTGGTGCCGCCGCCACGCAGGTTGGCGATCACGTCGAACGCCTCGGCCTTCTCGGCGGTCACCAGCGGGTCCTTGATGAGCTGCTGGTGCACCTTGCTCGGGAAGTAGGCCTCGAGGTCGCGGCCGTTGCAGGTGATCTTGCCGCTGCCGGGGACGATGCGGACCCGGACGATGGCCTCCTTGCGCCGACCCACGGTCTGGATCGGGCGGTCGCCACGAGGCGCGCGGGCGACGGGCGCCGGCGCCTCGGTGGCCTCAGGGGCAACCTCGGTGGCGGTGATGTCGGTCATGCTGATTCCTTCGCCCGCGCTCACTGCGCGATCTGCTTGATCTCGAACGGCACCGGCTGCTGCGCGCCGTGCGGGTGCTCGGCACCGGCGTAGACCTTCAGCTTCTTGAGAATCTGACGGCCGAGCTTGTTGTGCGGGAGCATCCCCTTCACGGCCAGCTCGATGGCCCGCTCGGGACGCTTGGTGAGCAGCTCGTCGTAGCCGACCTGCTTCAGACCACCCGGGTAACCGGAGTGGCGGTAGGCGATCTTCTGCTGGCGCTTGTTGCCGGTCAGCGCGACCTTGCCCGCGTTCACGATGACGACAAAGTCGCCCGTGTCGACGTGCGGCGCGAAAGTCGGCTTGTGCTTGCCACGCAGCAGCGTGGCGGCGTGGGTCGCGAGGCGGCCCAGCACGACATCAGAGGCGTCGATGACGTGCCACTGACGCTCGATCTCACCCGGCTTCGGGCTGTACGTACGCACAGGTCTACCTTGTCTCGTCGTCGGTCTGGGGTCGCGCGCCGAGGTGACCAGGGCTTCCCAGCCGAACCAGCGCGCACGAACGACCAAGCGTACCTGATACGGCACGCCTCTGAATGTCGTACAACAGCAGGCAACGATACCCGGCCGCCCGGCGGCAGGTCAAAACGGGGTCCAACCCCGCGTAGGCCGCGCCTTCACCATGACGGAGGTCACACGCGGACAGCCTACGCGGGCCCGGCCGTGGCCACCCACCCAGGTCACCGGTCACTGGCGCACGGCCGGCCATCGGCCATCGGGCCGGTCAGAGCTCCTGAAGGATGCGCAGCGCCCGGTTCACCCGCTGCATGGTCTCGGTGTCGGCCACGTCCACACACTCGGTGAACCACTTCTTCATGGGTGAGGAGAGCCGATCGGGCATCACCACGTACCCACCCATCGGTACGGCCAGGGGCGAGTCCCGCAGCAGCGACTCCTCGACCACCTCGGCCACGATCACGATCGGCACGTCGGTGGAGTTGTAGACGTCGGAGCTGATCACCAGCCCGAGCCGTTCCCTGGCGCCGCAGACGCGCCAGACCTCTCCCCTACGCAGCACGCGGACGTCCGCCGAAGAGGGCGTCGTCGACCATCGCGGCCTCCTGCGCGTCGGCCAGGGCGGCGGCCTCCAGGTCCAGCCCGGCGCGGCCGACGGCGGCGGCGTGCGCGGTGAAGACCTCGCGCAGCGCCTTCTCCCGAGCGGCCTGGTCCATCCAGGCGGAGAGGGAGAGCCCTTCCCGCTTGGCGAACCGGCGCGCCTCCTCGATCGTCTCGTCGGAGAACGACAATGTCACCTTGGCGGTCATGCCGGTGAGATTACCCGTTGGTATGACCGGTAGTCATCCCCGCGTGCACCCGTCGACGAACCGGACACCCCCGCCACGCCGGGTGCCCCGGTCAGGGGCGGCAGCCGCCGAACACGGCGAACCGCCACTCCTTGAAGAAGCAGTCCACGTCGGCCAGGCCGGCGTCGGTGAGCCAGCGGCACTGGTCGGCCACCGGCGACGGCCGGTCGTGGCGCATCCGCTCCCGCGCGGCGGCGATCTCCTCGGCGTCCGAGCCCAGTTCGGTGATCCGGGCCGTCCAGACCTCGTCGTAGCGCCGGTCCAGCGCCGGAGTCGGGCCCGCCACCTGCTCGGCGTTGACGAACACCCCGCCGGGCGCCAGCACCTCGGCCGCCCGCCGGTAGAGCGCCCGCTTGCCGTCGTCGTCGAGATGGTGGATGGCCAGGGCGGAGACCACCGCGTCGTACCGGCCGGCGGGCAGCGGGTCGGCCAGGTCGGCGAGCACCGTGCGGTGCGGCACACCCCGGGCGGCCAGCTGGCCGGCAGCCACCGCCAGCATGCCCGGCGCGCCGTCGACCAGGGTCAGCCGGATGCCCGGGACCGCCGCGGCGAGCAGCAGGGAGAGCAGGCCCGTGCCCGCGCCCAGGTCCAGCACCTGGGGGGTACGCCCCGAGGCGAGCGCTGCCCGCAGCGGCGGCGCGGCCACCTCGACCGCGGTGCCGTAGAAGGCGTCGAAGCAGGGCACGAGCCGGCGCCGGGACTCGTCGTAGCTCCCCGCCACCGCGTCGAACGCGTCCGCCACACTCATCGCGCCTCCCGATATTCAGGACAGGAATCTCATACTCTAAGCCCAGCGGCCCGGCCCGTCGCTCCCGCGCGGCGCGGCACCCGTGACCGGACCGAAACACGAGGGACCCGGACCGGAAACCGCCCGCCGGCACGCTTTCCCGACATGACGGACGGTGCGCGCGCGGCGACGCGATCAGGGGTACACCCCGTCAGGCCGCCCCGCACCACCGCCGACGTCATCCGGGAGGAACTGGCCGGCTTCACCATCGGGGTCACCGCCGACCGGCGGCGCGACGAGCTTGCCGCGCTGCTCCAGCGACGCGGAGCACGGGTGGTGCTCGCCCCGGCCCTGCGGATCGTGCCGCTGGCCGACGACACCGACCTGCGCGAGGCCACCCGGGCGTGCCTGGATCACCCGCCGGACGTCCTGCTGGCCAACACCGGCATCGGGATGCGCGGCTGGCTGGAGGCGGCCGAGGGGTGGGGGCTGGCCGGGCCCCTCCGCGACGTGCTCTCCCGGTCGTACGTGGTGGCACGCGGCCCGAAGGCGACCGGCGCGGTCCGGGCCGCCGGCCTGCGGGTGCACTGGTCCCCGGCCTCCGAGAGCTGCGACGAGGTGATCGACCACCTGGTCCGGCGCGGGGCGGCCGGCCGGGTGATCGCCATGCAGCTGCACGGCGGGCGGCAGCCGGAGTGCACCGAGGCGTTGGAGGCGGCGGGGGCCGGCGTGATCGAGGTGCCGGTCTACCGGTGGGCGCCGCCGGTTGACCCGGCGCCCCTGCACCGGCTGATCGACCTGGTCGCGGGGCGGATGGTCGACGCGGTCACGTTCACCTCCGCCCCGGCTGCGGAGGCGCTGCTGCGGGCGGCCGGGGACCGTACCGAGACGGTGCTGGCGGCGTTGCGGGGTGACGTGCTCGCCGGTTGCGTCGGCACGGTCACCGCCGAGCCCCTGGTCCGGCTGGGAGTGCCGGTGAGCGCGCCGAGCCGGGCTCGGCTCGGCGCACTGGTCCGGACGATCGTCGACGAGTTGCCCCGCCGGACGGTGACCGTGGCGGCCGGCGGGCACCTGCTGACCCTGCGCGGGCACGCGGCGGTGGTGGACGGGCAACTACGGCCGCTCGCGCCGGCACCGATGGCCGTGCTGCGGGCGCTCGCCGCGTCGCCCGGGACGGTGCTGTCCCGCACCGCCCTGCTGCGTACGCTGCCGCGGGGCGCGGACGAGCACGCGGTGGAGATGGCGGTGGCCCGGCTACGGGTCGGCCTGCACGCCCCCCGCGTGGTGCAGACCGTGGTCAAGCGCGGCTACCGGCTCCGGGTGGACTGATCGGAAGGGCCTGGCCAACGCCTGAAGTGGCGTGCCGTCTCCTTCCTGACGCCGGCGGAGGGGCCCCGGGTGGTCAGCCGACCGCGGCCGTCTGACCGCGCTCGTGCTCGGCCTGGAGGCGCAGCATGGCGTGCTCGACGACGGTCACCAGCACCTGCTTGACCGAGTCGCGCTGCCGGGCGTCACACAACACCAGCGGCACGTCCGGCGAGATCGCCAGCGCCTCGCGGACCTCCTCCACCTCGTACAGCGGGGCTCCGTCGAACCGGTTCAGCGCCACCACGTACGGCACGTTGCGGTTCTCGAAGTAGTCCAGCGGGGCGAAGGCGTCGCTGATCCGCCGGGTGTCCACCAGGACCGCCGCGCCCACCGCACCCCGGATGATCTCGTCCCACATGAACCAGAAGCGGGTCTGACCGGGCGTACCGAACAGGTAGAGGATCAGATCCTGGGCCATGGTGATCCGGCCGAAGTCCATGGCGACCGTGGTGGTCTCCTTGCCGGGCACCTTCGACGGATCGTCGATGCCCACCCCGGCCGCGGTCATCAGGGCCTCGGTGGTCAGCGGGGTGATCTCGGAGATCGCACCGACCAGGGTGGTCTTGCCCACCCCGAAGCCACCCGCGATCACGATCTTCGCGGAGATGATCTCCCGGCTGCGGTTCACCCCCGCGGGGTCATAGTTCGCGAAGTCCACTTAGCACCCTTCCAAGCAGGTTCATCCGCTCCTGGAACCCCGTCGCGGGAGCGGCAGTGTGTAGCGACAGCAGGCCCTCGGCCACCATGTCGGCGACCAGCACCCGGGTGACCCCGAGCGGCATCCGGGTGTACGCGGCGATCTCCGCCAGCGACTGCGCCCGGTTCTCGCAGACCGAGGCGATGCGGTACTTGTCGTGCCCGGCGAACCGCGCCTCGGCCGTCTGGGTGAAACTGGCCGACAGCACCGCCTCGAGCGCGATGTTCTGCAGCGGCTCGGTGCGGCCACGGGTGACCGCGTACGGTCGCACCAACGCCCCGCGCGGATCCCGCCGTGGTTCCATCCCGCGATCACCTCCCTCCGTACGGAGCCGGGCCGGCTCCGCCTCACCTGGTCACGTCGAACGCCCGGTCAGGACCGGACGGCATCCCTCGGCAGCGGAACCAGGGCCTGGCCGACCCGCTCCACCAGCAGCGCCATCTCGTAGCCCACCTGACCCACGTCGCAGCTGCGGGCGGCCAGCACCGCCATCGACGAGCCGTCGCTGATGGACATGAGGAAGAGGTATCCGCTGTCCATCTCGATGACCGTCTGGAGCACCCCGCCGGCGCTGAACATCCGCGCGGCGCCCTCGGTCAGGCTCACCACGCCGGAGGTGATCGCGGCGAGTTGGTCGGCTCGATCCGCCGGCAGGTCGCGGGAGGAGGCGAGCAGCAGCCCGTCCGCGGACACCGCCACCACGTGGGCGATGCCCGCCACGCTGTCGGCGAAGTTGGTGAGCAGCCAACCCATGTCCTGCATGGCCGCTGGCCTGTTCATCGGTTCGTCTCCTTGGTCGAGGTGCTGTTCAGGTCCGCGCCGGCCGTCCGCCCCCGCTGCACACCGCGGTGGTAGGCCGACAGCAGGCCGCGTACGTCGTCCGGCGTACGCCGGACGTGGGACCGGCCGCCCTTGGGCTCGATGCCGCCGGGCACGAGTTGGGCCTGCGGCACCCGCTTCGGCAGTCCGGAGCGGGTGGTGCCGCCGGTGCCGGGCTCCGCGGCCCGGCTGGCCCGCGACCAGCCCTCGTCAGCCGCCGTCCGCCAAGCGTCCGCGTCACCCCGCGCCGTCGACGCGGGTACGGCGGCCGGCGGTGCGGACGGCACCGCCGGCGGACTGTACGGCGGGGGCGTCGGCAACCCCGACGCCTGGGCGCCCGGGGTACGCGTCGGCAGCGGCCGCCGCGAAGCCGCGGCGGCGGGCGCCGGCTCCTCGTCGAACTGCGGCCGGGCGAAGATCGTGGTCTCGTCCTCGCCGTGCGAGCGGAACCAGACCGCCTCCATCTCCCGGAAGATCGGCGCTTCGCCCGGCAGCTCGGACCGGGGCGCGGCCGGTGCCGACGGGGCCGCCGCGACCGGCTGGTACGCCGGCGCAGGCGGGTACGCCGGTGGGGCCGCCGCAGCGGGGTCGATCGGAGCGGCCGGCTCGCCGCCCGAACTCCGCCTCGGCAGCGGGTCGAGCGCGGGGTGCGCGACAGCGGGGCCACCCGACCAGCCGGCACCGGAGACGGGGGCCGGCGCCGCGGGCGCCGGGACGCTCGGCAGCACGCCGGCCGTACCCCCCAACTGCACGGCCGGACCGGTGTCCCGCGCCTCGCCGGCGACCTGCCAGCGGGCGGGCGACGGCGTGGTGCTCCGCCACTGGTCGGTGAGCGTCGCCGTGGCACCTCGTCCCAGGTCGGCCAGCGAGTCGGCGGCGGAGCCGACCTGGCTCGCCGGGGACTGTTCGACGGCGAGCGGCTGCCGCGGCCGGGACAGCGCGGCCTGGCCCCGGTTCGCCGGCAGCACCACGGCGGCGGTCGGCAGGGTCACCTGGGCGACCGTGCCGCCTTCGGCGTTGTGCCGCAGCTCCACCCGGATGCCGTAGCGGGAGGCGAGCCGGCTCACCACCGCCAGGCCCATCAGCCGGAACGCGGCCACGTCGACCGTCGGCGGCGCGGCCAGCCGCCGGTTCAACGAGTCGAGCTGCTCGTCGGTGAGCCCGAGACCGCGATCCTCGACCTGGATCAGCACGTAGTCCCGGATCCGCCGGCCGTCGGCGACCACGGTGGTGTTCGGCGGCGAGAACCGGGTGGCGTTGTCGAGCAGCTCGGCGACGAGGCGAACCACGTCGTTGACCGCGTGCGCGGCAACGGAGATGTCCGTGTCGACCGTGCCGAACTCGATCCGGTTGTAGAGCTCCACCTCGGACTGGGCGGCCCGCAGCACGTCAACCAGGAGCGCGTCGTCCCGGCGCGGCACGGCCGAATCGGCGCCCGCCAGCACCAGCAGGTTCTCGTCGTTGCGGCGCATCCGGGTGGCCAGGTGGTCGAGCTCGAAGAGCTGCGCGAGACGCTTCGGGTCCTCCTCGCCGCGCTCGATCGCGTCCAGCTCCCCGATCATGCGGTCGACCAGGTTCTGCGAGCGCCGGGCCAGGTTGAGGAACATCGCCGACACGCTGGTCCGCAGCGCGGCCTGCTCGGCCGCCACCCGGACCGCCTCCCGGTGGACCACGTTGAAGGCCGCCGCCACCTGGCCGACCTCGTCGCGGTTGGTCAGCTTGATCGGGTCCCGGACCTGCTGGACGATCTCGTCCACGCCGCCGTCGCCGATCGCGTTGACGTTCTGCAGCCGGCTCACCGCGTCGGGCAGGTCGTGGTTCGCCACCGCCAGGGCGCCCTCACGCAGCCGGCGCAGCGACTCGTTGAGCGAGCGGGCGAGCACCACCGCCAGCGTCACGGCGATGGCCAGCGTGAGCAGGACGAGCAGGCTCTCGACGACGGCCTGCCGGACCACGGCGGCCCGGACCGCGTCGGCGTCGGCGAGCAGCCGTTCCTGCAGCTGGATCTCGGCCCAGCGCATCAGGTCGTTGACCGCGCCGATGCCGGCGGCGGCGGCGTCCTCCTTGACCAGCGGAGCCTGCCCGACCGAGCGGGACAGGTCATTCGCCACCCGGTCGGCAAGCTGCACCGCGTCGCCGGAGACGGTGCTCTCCACCAGCGCCCGCTGCGCCGGCTCCGCGGCCCGGGAGAAGGAGAGCAGCGCCTCCTGTTGACCGGTCAGCGTCGCCAGGAAGGAGGAGAACTGCTCCTCGTCGAGCCGCCCGGTGGAGAGCGCGGTGAAGACCACCGCCTGCTCCTCGGCGACTTCCGCCTTCGCGTGGGAGAACGCGGCCACCGCGCGGCGGGCGTCGGCGATGCCCTCCGCGCCGGGCTGCTGGGCCAGCGTGTCGCCGTACGCGACGAGGTCGTCGACCACGATGCCGTAGCGCAGGATCGCCTCGGCCACCGGCATCTGCTGCCGGTCCAGCACCTCCTGCCGGGTGCCGTTCAGTGCGGCCAGGTGGTCGTCGATCGCCTTGAGCCGGTCCCGGACCGAGGTCGGCAGGTCGCCGAGCCGCCCCCGCTCGCTCCGGTACGCCGCGATCCGCTCGTCGGTACGCCGGACCCGCAGGTTGTAGCCGTCCGGTTTCGGATCCGACTCGGCCAGGTATGCGGCCGCCGCCATCCGCTCCTTGTGCAGGTCCTGGGCCAGCGCCGAGACCTCGATCGACAGCGCGGTCAGCGACCGGACCTGGCTGGCCTCGTACGCGCCCTGGCCCACCGAGACGAGTCGGATCGTTGCCAGAGCGATGACAGCGGCTACCGGAACGACCAGGATGAGGGCGAGCTTGGAGCGGATCCGCGCATCGCGCAGCCGAGGCAGCCCCCGCCGCTTCCGCTGGTTGGCGTCGGGACTCTCGGGCAGGGTCGTAGGTCCGCTGCTCACGACATCGCCTCCGTCGTATCTTCCACGCCCGCCCCGCCGCCCCGTGCCTGGTGCAGCGGCCGGCGCCACGCGCGGCACGGCCGCGATTTCATCAGAGAAGATCCCGTTTGGGAAGCCGCGGTGAGGCAGGAAACGGTCGGCGGGGACTCAACCCGTGCTCCGGTCAACTAATACCTTCATTTCCACAGGCCCCTGAACAGGGCATGTGACTCCAGAGTGGTCAGTCGTATCTGCGCAGTGATTACCGGTTGACTTTCGGCGCCCCCAACATGTGGGACGCAGCGTCCCGAAAGCCGCTCCCCGGCATCCGCGCTTGACCACAGGGCCCGGCATTGGCAAGGTTTTGCAGGCTTCGCGCACACCGTACGGCACACCAATCCCGTTCCTCTACTGAGGACGGATGAGCGGCGGTGATCGGGCGTCTGCCCGCGCCGCACCTGGAGGACTGAGTTGAGCCCCATCCGCTCCGCGAGCATCGCGGCGCTCGCATCGGCCGTACTGGCCACCACGCTCACCGGATGCCAGTTCGGTGGGGAGCAGCAGGACACCAGCCCGATCGTGATCGCTGCGGACCTCGAACTCTCCGGCGCCTTCGCACCTGTCGGCAAGGTGTACCAACGGGCGTTGGAACTGAAGCGAGATCAGTTGAACTCCTCCGGCGCACTCGGTGCCCGGAGGATCGAACTCAAGGTGAAGGACAACCGCTCCGACGCCGCCGAGTCCTTGCGCAACATCAACGATTTCAGCAGCGACCCGCGCGTCAGCGCCATCATCATGGGCGGCTGCAACGAATGCGCGACCGGCGCCGCCCGGACGATCGGCGACAAGCGGGTTCCGACCATCGCGCTCGCCTCCTCCAGCGCCGTCACCGAACCGGTCGCCCAGCGCCGATACCTGTTCAAGCTGGCCCCGAACGCGACCGACAGCGCCGCCACCCTCACCACCGAACTGGCTCGAAACAAAATCAGCAGGGTGGCCGTGCTGCACAGCGCCGACAGCTACGGCGAGGAAGGGCTCGTCGCGCTGCGCCGCGAGTTCGCCAAGTCCGGCGTCAAACTGCTTCGCGTCGAGTCGGTGCGCCCCAGCGACACCGACGTCAGCAGTCAGGTCACCAATCTGGTCGCGAAGAAGCCGGAGGCGCTGATCGTCTGGGCCTCGTCCGAGCAGGCCTCGCTGGCGGCCGCCAGCGCCCGGCAGGACCGCTTCGCCGGATCGCTCTTCTTCGACGCGGCGGCGGCCGGCGACCTCTTCCTCGGCGCCTCGGCCCGGTCGACGGAGCGGGCCACGCTGATCTTCACCCAGACCATGGTGATCGACGACGTCATCGCCACCACCCCGGCCAAGGCCGCGCGCCGGCAGTGGTTCCAGGACTACACCGCCCGCTTCGGCGGCTACCACGGCTCCTCGTCGTTCGCCGCCGACGCGGTCCAGCTCATCACGGACGCCGAGTTGCGCGCCGGCGGCAAGACCGGCGCGGCGGGCCGGGACGCCCTGCGCGACGTGCTGGAGACCTCGCAGTTGGACGGCCTCTCCGGCCCGATCCGGATGACCCCGGACAACCACTCCGGTCTGATGCCGCAGGCGCTGACGGCGCTGGTGGCGCGTGGGGGGCGCTGGCGGCTGGCTGGCTAGCGGGGTTGCGTTTGGTGGTGTGGCCCGACCACAACCGGCTCCGGGCGGTCAGGCTTGATCCCTGCGCCGGTTGCGGTCGGGCCACACCTTCGGTGGTCCTTGCCGTCCGCCCGCTTGGCTGAACTCGGGTGTCTACGGTCGGCGGTGCTCCACTGTCGACGGGTCACCTTCGTCGGTGTCTTGCGGTCAGCGGGCGGAGGTGGTGGCTTGGACCCAGGGGAGGGCGAGGCGTTCGACGAGGGTGAGGGCGGAGTAGAGCAGGATGCTCATCAGCCCGACCAGCACGATCGCCGCCCACGCCGTCGGGTAGTCGCCGATGCCGTTGTACTGGATGATCTGCTGGCCCAGCCCGGGCCGGTCCGAGTAGAACTCCCCGATCACGGCACCGATCGCGGCGAGCGGCATGGCCACCTTCAACCCGACGAAGATCTGCGGCAGCGCGGCCGGGAAGCGCACCTTCCGGAACGCCTGCCACCACGACGCGTTGAGCGACCGGCCCAGCTCGGCGAGGTCGGCCGGGGTGGTGGTCAGCCCGGTCGCGGTGGACAGCACGATCGGGAAGAAGCAGAGCAGGAAAACCATGGTCAGGATGGGTTTCTGCCCCCAGCCGACGGCGACCACGAGCAGCGGCCCGAAGGCGATCTTCGGCACCGCGTTGACCGCCACCAGCAGCGGCGCGAACATCCGCTCCACCTGGCGGGAGGCTGCCAGGGCCATCCCGATCAGCACGCCGGCGGCCGACGAGAGCAGGAAGCCGAGCAGGGTCGTCCAGGTGGTGATCCCCAGCGCCGGCAGCAGCACGTGGGCCGACCCGGTCAGCGAACGCCACACCGACTGCGGCGGGGGCAGCAACGCCGGGTGCATCAGCTGCAGGCCCGAGGTGACCAGCCACCAGGCCGCCACCGTGATCACCAGCCCGAGCGCCGGCAGCAGCACCACGGCCGGGCGTACGCCCGACCGGCGCGGAACGGCCTGGGTCTGCGCCGGCGGCTGCGGCGCAGGCGCCCCGGTGCTGGTCTCGGTCAACTGCGTCAAGGGGTCCTCCTCTCTCGGCCGGCCCGACGACCGGCACGCGAAGGGGGGTGCGCCCCGCCGGAACCCCGGCGGGCCGCACCCCCGTATTCCGAGTCGGCCGGTCAGGCCTTCGGCGCGAGGTTCATGTCGATGATCTGGTCGGGGGTCAGGTCCTGCTTGAGCGCGCCCGCGCCCTGGAGCAGCGCGATGGACTTGGCCACCCGGCCACTGTCCAGGGTGCCGATCGCGGTGCCGGAGTTGCTGGACCGGACGTACGCGGCCATCAGCTCCAGCTCGGCGGCGGCCGCCGCCGGGACCGTCGCGTCCACGTTCTTCTTCAGCATCTCCGCCGCCTCCTGCGGGTGCTCCAGGGCGTACTCCAGGCCCTTGAGCAGCGCCGCGACGAAGCGCTTCACCATCTCCGGCTTCTCCTTGGCGATCTTGCTGGAGGTGATCAGCGCGTTGCCGTAGAGGTCCTGCATCACGTTGCTGTAGGGCAGCACGACCGGGTTCTTCTTGGTGACCGTCGCGACGGTGGGCTGGCCGACCACGAACTGGCCGATGCCGTCCACCTTGCCGGCGGCGAGATCGCCGATCAGGCTCTGCGCCTCACCGTTGACCCAGGTCACCTTGCTGGCGTCGATGCCGGCCAGCTTGGCGTACGTCGGGAAGAGGTTGTACACGACGGAGAACTTGGTGTCGGCAAGCCGCTTGCCCTCCAGGTCCTTCGGGGTGGCGATGTTCTTACCCTCGACCGAGACGATCGCGGCCATGGTGCGCTGCTGGATCGCCGCCACCGCGACGAAGTCCTTGGCCTGGCCGTTGCCCATCTGGAGGATGCCGCCGGTCAGGTCGATCGGGCCGAAGTCGGCCTGGCCACCGGTGATGGTCTGGATGACCTGGCCGGTGCCCTGCCCGGGCTTGATGTCGACGTCGAAGCCGGCCTCCTTGAAGAAGCCCTTCTCCTTCGCCACCCAGGCGTACGAGTCACGCCCGAAGTTGCCGAACGAGGTGAGGTAGGTCACCTTTTCCAGGGCACCGCCCGCGTTCTTGGCGTCCTCGGACTTGTCCGAACCGCTGCTGCAACCGGAGGCCAGGGCGAGGGCGGCGGTCAGCGCGGCGGCGGCGACCGTACGGGTCAGCCTTCTCATCAGTGCACCATGTCCTTTCCGACCAGGCCATGCTCGCCCGGACGGGTCGTGGGTCCGACGGGGCCGGCAGGAGGGTCAGCCGACGGAACCGTCGTGAGGGGACTCTTCGCGCGCAACAGCGTACGAGAAGGCCGATGGACACCGGTCGGCGCAAGGGTTGCGGTACGGAAACGAAGTTGTTCCAACGGAAACGGCACTGCAGTCCACCCCTGACGGTGCTATAGGGACCGACCCGCTACGCTAGCCCGGCTCGCGTTCGCGCCACGGAAGGGAGCCACCGGAGATGATCCGACTGTCCGGGGTGTCCCGCACCTTCGACGGCCGCTCGGGCCGGGTCGAGGCGCTGCGTGGCATCGACCTCGAGGTCGCGGAGGGCGAGTTCGTCGCCGTCCTCGGCCGGTCGGGCTGCGGCAAGTCGACCCTGCTCCGCATGATCGCCGGGCTGCTCCCGGCCACCGCCGGCGAGATCACCGTCGGCGGTACGCCGATCACGAAGCCCCGCCGCGACATCGCCATGCTGTTCCAGCGGCCGGCGCTGCTGCCCTGGCGGTCGGTCCTGGACAACGTCCTGCTCCCGGTCGAGATCTTCGGTTGGCGCCGGAGCAAGCACCGCGACCGGGCCCGCGAGCTGCTGGAGATGGCCGGGCTGGGCGGCTTCGAGAAGCGCCTGCCGCACGAGCTGTCCGGCGGCATGCAGCAGCGGGTCTCGCTGTGTCGGTCACTGATCGGCGAGCCGCGCGTGATGCTGATGGACGAGCCCTTCTCGGCGCTCGACGCGCTCACCCGGGAGGAGCTCTCCGGCGAGCTCCAGCGGGTGCACATGGAGACGAAGGCGACCATCGTCTTCGTCACCCACTCGATCGACGAGGCGGTGCTGCTCGCCGACCGGGTGGTCGTGCTCAGCCCGCGCCCCGGCCGGATCCGCCAGGTGGTCGAGGTCGACGTCCCCCGCCCGCGCACCCTGGGTCGCAACGCGCACCTGGCCGAGGTGGCCCGGATCAGCGCCGACCTGCACGAGCTGCTGATGGAGCGAAACACCCCGGACGAACCCGCACCGGCCGACCCGGCTGACGCGTCGAGGTGGGCCGACCCGACGGAGACGGCGGCTCGGGCCGGCGCGGGAGGACGGTGACCATGCGGGTGTCGGTGTTCACCGAGCCGCACCGCGGCGCCAGCTACGACGACCAGCTCCGGTTCGCCCGGCGGGTCGAGGAGACCGGCTTCGAGGGCTTCTTCCGGGCCGACCACTACCGGTCGATGGGCGACGAGGCGGGGCTGCCCGGCCCCACCGACGCCTGGCTGACGCTCGCCGCGCTGGCCCGGGAGACCTCCCGGATCCGGCTGGGCACCCTGGTCACCTCGGCCACCTTCCGGTTGCCCGGTCCGCTGGCCGTGCAGGTGGCCCAGGTGGACCAGATGAGCGGCGGTCGGGTCGAGCTGGGCATCGGGGCCGGCTGGTACGAGCGGGAGCACACCGCGTACGGCATCCCCTTCCCGGCGGTCGGCGAACGGTTCGACCGGCTGGCCGAGCAGCTGGAGATCGTCACCGGGCTGTGGGCCACCCCGACCGGCGAGACGTACCACTTCAAGGGCGAGCACTACGAGCTACTCGACGCGCCCGCGCTGCCCAAGCCGGTGCAGCGGCCCGGCCCTCCCGTGATCGTCGGCGGGCGGGGCCCGAAGCGCACCCCCGAGTTGGCCGCCCGGTACGCCGACGAGTTCAACATGCCGTTCAAGACCGTCGCCGAGACGGCCGCCGCGTACGAACGGGTCCGCGAGGCGTGCGACCGGACCGGGCGCACCGGATCGGGGCGGAAGCCGCTGGTGCTCTCGGCCGGGATCGTCGTGGCGATCGGGCGTACCGACGCGGAGGCGCAGCGGCGGGCCGCGCCGCTGCACGTCAAGAGCGCCCTCCCGCCGGAGGATCCGGTGATCGGCTCCGCCGCTCAGCTCGTCGACCGGCTCGGCGAGTTCGCCGCGATCGGCACCACCCGGGTGCACCTGCGCCTGCTCGACTTCGACGACCTCGACCACCTGGAGCTCATCGCCGCCGAGGTGCTCCCCCACCTGGAGGGAACCCGATGACCGACCTCTCGACCGACCTCGAACTCGGCCCGGTGGGCCAGGAGATCGTCTACGAGAACGACAAGGTCCGCGTCTGGCACATCCGCCTGGAACCGGGCGAGCGGCAGCCCCTGCACCGGCACGACCACCCGTACCTGGTGGTGGCGATCCAGGGCGCGAAGAACGTCGTGCAGACCATCGACGGCACCACGATCGACGCCGACGAGCCGACCGGCGGGGTGGTCTACCGCGACCCCGGCGCGGTGCACATGCTGACCAACGTCGGGGACACGACCTATCTGGCCCGCCTGGTCGAACTGAAGTAGTCCTTCCACGCACACCGCGCCGCGCCGCGCGGTGGCATTGGTGGCGATCGGGGGCACCGGGCCGTAACGTGCCCGACATGGCCTTTCGGACGTGGGGCAGGCTTCTGCTCACGGCGCTCGGGGTGAGCGTGCTGGCCGGGGCCGGCCAGCTCGGCATCGCCTACGGGTTCGGCGTCGTGCGCCTCGACGGCGCGTTCACCGACGGCTCGGTCAACCGGTGGCCCGCCCAGCTCGCCTGGATCGGCTGGTTCGCGGCGGGTGCCGCGGTGATCGGCGCCGTCCTCACCGAACGCCTCGCCCGCCGGGACGGACTCTCGGGCAGCACCGCCGAGCAGCTTGCCGTCACCGGCGGTGCCGCGCTGGGCGCGATCGTGGTCGCACCGCTCTGCATGCAGCCGGCCCGTGCCGCCGAACTCGGCGGCACCGTCGATCCGGTGTGGGCGATCGGCATCTGCGCGATCCTCGGCGCGGTGGTCGGGGCAGGCGCCGCGATCGCCGTCCTGCTCAAACCGCCGTTCGGGTGGAACATCGCGCTCACCGCGGCGGCTGTCTGGCTG
The DNA here is from genome assembly GCF_047921475.1 of Micromonospora sp. SL4-19. Classification (NCBI taxonomy): domain Bacteria; kingdom Bacillati; phylum Actinomycetota; class Actinomycetes; order Micromonosporales; family Micromonosporaceae; genus Micromonospora; species Micromonospora sp. SL4-19. Next base: position 127,324 of record NZ_JBLROB010000012.1, on the reverse strand, counting down.
CTCGCACTGGTCTCCGCCGCGCCGTCGGCGGTCTCGGCCGGGCCGCTGCTCACCGTCCGCCTCGGGGTCCTCGAACCGTCCGGGCTGGGTGCCGAAACGGCACAGCGCCTGGCCATGCTGATCCTGCCCCTGGTCGCCCTGCTCGCCGGCGCGGCGGTCGGTGCGCTGGCTCGCCGGCGCGGGCACCTTCCGCTGGTCGGCGGCGCGGCCGGGGCGGCCGGGCCGGTGCTGCTGGCCTTTGCTTACCTGACCGCGGGCCCGGGCAGCGCGGCCGACCGGTACCAGTTGGCTCCCTACTACGGTGCCCTGATCGCGGTCGCCGCCGGCGCGCTCGGCTCGACCGCCGCCACGGCGCTGCGCCGGCCGGCCGCGGCGGCCGGGACCGGCGCCCTCGAGCCCACCGACATCCTCCAGCCCCTGCCTCCGTCGCCCGCGGTCGGCCCGGCCGACGCCGCGCCCGCCGCGGGTCGGGACCACGCCGCCCCGTCGCCGCCCGCCGTGGATCCGGCCGCCGGATCGGTGCCTGCCACCGGCGGTACGCGCGGCGAGCTCGGCCTCGCCGGGGCCGCACCGGAGGCGGGCGCACCCGGTGCCGTCCCCCCTGCTCCCGCCCACTGGGAGTGGCCGGTGAGCCCCGGCTCCGGTGTCACTCCGGTTCCGGCCGGGCCGCCACGTGCCGGCCGGACGGCCGCCGGCGCCACCACCTCCGCCGACCACACCCCGGCCGGCGCTCCCACCCCGGCCGCCGAGACCGCCTCGACCGCCGCACCGGAACCGGCCGCCCCGGGCACCGAGACCGCCTCGCCCCGCACATCGGACACGGCTGCCCCGCAGGGTGCCGAGACGATCGCGGAGGGCGCGGACGAGTCGGCCACCTGGCGCGACGCCGCCGAACTGACCCGCGGCCTGCCGGCATCGGGGTTGCTGTCCACGGGCCGGCGGACCTCCGCCATCGACGTGCTCGCCGCCGGTCGCCCGGCCGTCGCCCAGCCCCCCGGCCCGGAAGCGCGAACCTCCGCCACGGCCGCGACCGCATCGGCTCCTGCTCCTGCTCGGGAAAGGCTTACCGGCGCCAGGCCGCCGCGGCGTTCGGAGCAGGCCGCGACGACCGTTTCGGAGCCGAGCGGGTCGCCGGCGTCGGTGCCGGCCGCCACGCCGGAGCCGGCAGGCACCGGGCCGCTCGCCGACCCGGCCCCGGCAGCGGCCGGCGTCGGACCCGGCCACGACCTGCCCGCCGACGAGACGTCACCGCGGACGGATGGGAACGAACTGCCGCCGGGGTCCCCCCCGCGGGGCTCCACGCGCCGCCGGTCCCGCCATGGAACGCCTTCCTCGCCCACCGTCGACGCGGCCGCCCTCGCCCCGGCCGGGGCCGACGCACCGCGGGCCGACGCCGGCGCCCCGCCGGCCGACCCGGGCCCCCGGTCCAAGCGGGGACGCAAGGGTCGTACCAGCTCTGCCACCGGGCTGGCCCGCGTGGGGGAACCGGCCGGGCCGACGCCGGCCGACCCGCCCGCCGCAGTCGACGTGCCGCAACGGCCCGATACCGTGGCGGCGCCCGCCCCCGGGCCGGAACCGGCCGCCGCCGAGGCCGACGCGACGACCGCTGAAGGCCGACGAGGCACCCGCGGTTACCTCTTCTCCGACCCTGAGCCGGCCGGGCCCGAACTCGGCGGCTCGGGCCAGGCACCGGGGGCGCCCCGCTCTCGCGTCCCGATCTTCGAGGACGTGACAAACCGGCCGGGCGACGTGCGCCCGGCCTGGCCGATCGCACCGAGCAGGCCGGTCGACCCGCACGGCACGACCGGCACGGCCGGCACGGCCGGCACCCCGGAGAGCGCCGGCGTGCCGGCGGACGAGACCCGCGTCGAGCCCGCCCCGCGTCCGCGCCACCGCGCCCTGCCCGACCTCACCAGCGCATCCGGTTGGGAGGCCCTGGCCACCGCCCGGCACGCCGCTCCGGGCGCCCCCTCGTCGGACCCGTCCGACGGCGGGCACGGCGACGGAACCGAGCGCGGGACGACGGACCCCGCCAGTCACGAGGAAAGTACGGAGCCGGGCGGCGGCACGCCGAAGCCCCGGCGTGGTCTGTTCCGGCGGAACCGGGCCAGGGCCGACGGCGACGACGGCGGCGCCGACCGGGCCGAGAGTGCGTCAGAGCCGCTGCCGGCACAGGACGAGGAGTACGTCGACTGGGTCGCCGGCCTCGCCTCGGACGCCGACCCGGAGGGCACCGGCATGCTGCGCAGCGGCCGCCACCACCGCGACTGACCTTCGCCGGCCGCACGGTGCCGCCGGCCGGAACAGCACACCGCCCCGGCACCGTCACGCGGTGCCGGGGCGGCGGGGCCCGGGGCAGCGGGGCCGGGGGCGGTCAGAAGATGGCGTCGAGGGCGTCGAGGTCCTCGTCCGTGGGCTGCCAGGTGCCGGCCTCGGCGTTGGCGCGTACCTGCTCGGGCGTCGTGGCGCCAGCGATCACCGAGGTCACCGCCGGCCGGGCGGCCAGCCCGCCGATGGCCACCTGGAGCATGGTGAACCCCCGTTCGACCGCGTACGCCTCGATCGCCTCGATGGTGTCCCAGTCCGCGGCGGCGAGCCGCTCGGCGTACCGGCCGCCGCCGGAGAGCCGGCTGCCGGCGGGCGGCGCCTCGCCCCGCTTGTACTTGCCGGTGAGCAGGCCGTTGGCCAGCGGGAAGAACGGCAGCATGCCCAGGCCGAACCGCTCGCAGGCGGGGATGACCTCGGCCTCGACGCTGCGCTCCAGCAGCGAGTAGTGGTTCTGGGCGGAGATGAACCGGGTGCGGCCCTGGGAGGACGCGGTCCAGTCGGCGTCGGCGATCTGCCACCCGGCGAAGTTCGAGTTGCCGAGGTAGCGGACCTTCCCGGCGCGGACCAGGTCGTCCAGCGCGGCGAGGGTCTCGTCGATCGGGGTGCCCGGGTCGGGCTCGTGCATCTGGTAGAGGTCGATGTGGTCGGTGCCGAGCCGACGCAGCGACGCCTCGACCGCCCGGGCGATGTAGCGGCGGGCGCCCCGGGCACCGTGATCGGGGCCGTTCAGGCCGTGCATGTCCATGCCGAACTTCGTCGCGACCACCACGTCGTCCCGGCGGCCCTTGAGCGCCTGCCCGAGCAGTTCCTCGGAGCCGCCCTGCGGCTCGCCGTAGATGTCGGCGGTGTCGAAGAAGTTGATCCCGGCATCGAGTGCGGCGTCGACCACGGCGCGGGTGCCGTCGAGGTCGAGCTTGCGGCCGAAGTTGTTGCAGCCGATGCCGACCACGGACACCACGAGCCCGGAGTCGCCCAACCGGCGGTAGGTCATCTCAGTCACGAGATCCACCCTATGCCGCCCGCTGCCGGGCCACGGACGGAGCCGCCGACGGGAGATCGCCCGACAGCCGGTGGTCGATCATCCGATGTCCCAGACCGGTTCGGGTGTCTCGACCACCTCGCCGTCGCCCCGGAAGAGCACGAAGCGGTCGAAGGAGCGGGTGAACCAGCGGTCGTGAGTGACCGCGATCACCGTCCCCTCGAACGCGGCCAGCCCCGCCTCCAGCGCCTCGGCGGAGGCCAGGTCGAGGTTGTCGGTGGGCTCGTCGAGCAGCAGCAGGGTCGCGCCGGAGAGCTCCAGCAACAGCACCAGGAAGCGCGCCTGCTGCCCGCCGGAGAGGGTGCCGAAGCGTTGGTCGCCCTGCCCGGCCAGCTCGTAGCGGCTGAGCGCGGCCATCGCCGCGTGCCGGTCCATCCCGGCCCGGTGCTCGTCGCCCCGCCACAGGATGTCGACGAGTGTCTTCTCCATCAGCTCGGGCCGGTCGTGGGTCTGCGAGAAGTGGCCGGGCCGTACCCGCGCGCCGAGGCGGACCACCCCGTCGTGCGCGACGGGCGCGAGTGCCGCGCCGTCGACCGGGACGTCTGCCGGGTTCGGATCGGTGCCGCCGCGGGCCAGCAACCGGAGGAAGTGCGACTTGCCGGTGCCGTTCGCGCCGAGCACGGCGACCCGGTCGCCGTACCAGAGTTCCAGGTCGAAGGGGTAGGTCAGGCCGTCCAGCCCGAGCTGCTCGGCGATCACCGCGCGCTTGCCGGTCCGTCCGCCGGCCAGCCGCATCCGGATGTCCTGGTCCTTCGGGGGTACGGGCGGCGGCCCGGCCTCCTCGAACTTGCGCAACCGGGTCTGCGCCGACTGGTACCGCGACGCCATGTCGGCGTTGTACGCGGCCTTCTGCTTGTACATCAGCACCAGCTCGCGCAGCTTCTGATGCTCCTCGTCCCACCGCTTGCGGAGTTCGTCGAGGCGGGCGTGCCGGGCCACCCGCGCCTCGTGCCAGGTGGCGAAGCCACCCGGGTGCACCCAGGCGCTGCCGCCCTCGACGGCGACCACCCGGTCGGCGGTCTGGGCCAGCAACTCCCGGTCGTGCGAGACGTAGAGCACCGACTTGCCGGATTCGCGCAGCCGCGCCTCCAGCCAACGCTTGCCCGGCACGTCGAGGAAGTTGTCCGGCTCGTCGAGGAGGAGCACCTCTTCAGTGCCCCGGAGCAACAACTCCAGGGCGAAGCGCTTCTGCTGGCCGCCGGAGAGGGTCCGCACCGGACGCTCCCGGGCGGCGTCCCACGGCAGGTCGAGGACGATGGTGGCGACGGTGTCGAAGAGCACCTCGGCGTCGTACCCGCCGACCTCGCCCCAGGCCGCCAGGGCGTCCGCGTACGCGAGCTGGGCCTTGCCGGCGGCGGTGCTGTACTTGCCGCGGACCTCGGCCGCCCGCATGGCCGCCTCGGTCTGGGCGAGGCGGTGGCCGGCGTCGCGCAGCGCCGGCGGGGCGAGCGAGAGCGCCAGGTCGGCGAGCGTCGACTCGTCCCCGATCATGCCGATGAACTGCCGCATCACGCCGAGGCCACCGGACCGGGCGATCGCCCCGGTCTTCACCGGCAGGTCACCGGCGACCATCCGGAGCAGGGTGGTCTTGCCGGCGCCGTTGGGCCCGACGAGCGCCACCTTGGCCCCCTCGCCGACCCGAAACGACACCTCGGAGAAGAGTTCCCGGCCGTCCGGGAGGATGTGCCCGGCTCCTGCCACGTCCACGTAACCCACGCGGGCATCCTGCCCCAGAGAGCGGGCCGGACGACACTCGATTACCGGGTGACCCGCAGCACCCGGTAGCCCTTCTGGCTGGCGTTTCGCTCGACCTGCCACCCCTGTTCGACCAGCCAGCGGTGCAGCGAGTCGCCGCCGAGGTGCCGGGCCACGACCAGCCAGGCCACTCCGTCCGGGGCGAGCCGGGGCAGCCAGCGCAGCAGCAGCTCGTGCAGCTCCGCCTTGCCGATCCGGATCGGCGGGTTGGACCAGATCTGGGCGAAGGAGACGTCGGCCGGTACGTCGTCCGGCGCGACCACCCGGACCCGCTCCGCGGCCCCCACCCGGGCGGCGTTGGCGGCAGTGAGGGCGCGGGCGCGCTCGTTCACGTCGACCGCCCACACGGTGGCGGACGGCGCGGAGGTGGCCAGTACGCAGGTGATCGGCCCGAAGCCGCAACCGACGTCGAGGAACGGCCCGGTGGCGTCGGCCGGCGGCAGCTCGGCCTTGCGCAGCAGCACGGCGGTGCCGGGATCGAGGCGGTCGGCCGAGAAGACGCCGCCGGCCGAGGCGAGGGCGTAGTCGCGCCCGGCGACGGAGAATACGACCTCGCGCGGCTGGGCGGGGGTCGTGGGTTCAGCGGTGAAGTAGTGGTCGCCGGTCACGTCGGGCATTGTCGCACCGGCCCAGGAACGGCGCCGGCGACGGTGCGACGGGAAACAACGGACGCCACTCCGCCAGAATTTCCCGATATTACCCTCTAAAGGAATAATTGGTCTTACTGTATGCGACATGGTGTATCGGTACGAGTCCGATGAGGACGCCTTCCTGGAGTACCCGAGGCCCGAGTCGAACCGGTCCGTGTCCCGCGCACCGGCGCCTCCGCCCACGGGCCCCTCGCCGTCCCGCTTCCCCACCCCGTCGCTGCCTCCGCCGGTCCGGGCCGCCCGGCCGGCCGTCGACGTCGGCCTGTCGCCGGCCCCACCGGCGGCCGCGCCCCGAGGCACGGTCCCGCCGCCCCCGGTGCCCGCCGAGCCACCCCCGGTGGCCACCGCCCCGGTGGCCGCCGAGCCACCCCCGGTGTCGGCGCCTCCGAGCCCGGTCGTCCGTACGACCGACCCGCTGGACCTGTCCCGACCCCGCCCTGCCGACCACAGGCGCGGCGGCGGCCGGGCCTGGCAGGTGCTGATCGGCGGCGCCGCCGTGCTGGTGCTGCTCGCTCTCTGCGGACTGGCCGTCACCGCCATAGTCCAGGACCGGACCGTCACACCACCGGCCGCCCAGTCGACCGACCAGCCCGTGGTGGACCAGTCCGCCGCCGCCGACGATCGGACCGACCTCGACTCCCGGGACACCGACCAGGTGGCGCTCACCGCCAAGGAGGTCTTCCCCGGCAAGGAACTGGTGGTCGCCGACGGCCGGCCGGCCTACCAGGTGCTCAAGACGCAGTCCAGTGCGAGCTGCGCGGTCGCGGCGACCGGCGAGGTCAGCGACCTGCTGGTCCGCCTCGGCTGCAACCAGGTGGTCCGGGCGACCCTCCGCTCCCCCGACGGTGGCTTCCTGCTCACCACCGGGCTGTTCAACCTCACCGACACGGCCAGCGCCCAGCGAGCCCGGGACCGCGTCCGGCAAGTGCTCGACGAGCGCCAGGGCCGGTTCCAGGGCATGGCGGCCGGCAGCGACACCGAGAACGTGGCCACGGCAGCCGCCCGGGTCGGCTGGCAGGTTCGCGGCCACTACCTCGCCTACTGTCTGGTCACCCGCGCCGACGGGGAGCGGATCAGCTCCACCGACACCAAGAGCCGCGACATCCTGTACGACATGATCGAGGTGTACCTGAACCGCGGTGTGCTGGAGCGCCGGAGCAACGGCGGGGTGACCAGCCAGCCCGCGGGCGCGACGGACGGCACCGCCAGCCAGAGCGGCACGGGCAACCGGAACTCGACAGGGAACTGAGCACGACACGACGGCCCGTCGTCCCCACCCGGGGGCGGCGGGCCGTTCGACGGATGAGGCGGGACCAGCCAGGTGGTCGGCCCGCGGCGGGCACGTCGTCGCGGGTCCGAGGGACTTCCGCCGCCCACCGGCACTCAGCCGCCGGTACGGTCAGCCCTCGGCGACCGGGACACGGAGCCGACGGGTGAGCGCGGCGCGGCGGGCGTACTCGGCGGGGTCCGCCGGGTAGCCGACCTCGACGAGGGACAGCCCGTGCGCCGGCGCCACGGTCACCTCACTGGATCGTTCCCGCCGGGTCAGCAGGCTGGCCGGCCATTCGACCGGCCGACGGCCGTCCCCCGCGACCAGCATCGCACCGACCAGGCTGCGGACCATGTTCTGACAGAACGCGTCGGCTCGCACCGTGGCCACCAGGATCCCGTCCGGTTCCCGCCGCCAGTCCAGCCGGGTCACCTCGCGCAGCGTGGTGGCGTTCTCCTTGCGCCGGCAGTACGCGGCGAAGTCGTGCTCCCCCACCAGCCCCGCCGCCGCGGCGTTCAGCGCCGTCAGGTCGAGCGGCCTGGGCCAGGCCAGGGTGTCCTTCCGGCGCAACGGCTCGGCCCCCCACGGGGCGTCGGTGACCCGGTACTCGTAGCGGCGGAAGGTGGCCGAGAAGCGGGCGTCGAAGTCGGCCGGCACCTCGGTCATCGCGCGTACCCGCACGTCGGGCGGGAGCAGCCGGGCCAGCCGGCGCAGCAGTCTTCCGTCGTGCTGCCGCCAGACCTCGGCCGGCAGGTCGAGGTGAGCGACCTGACCGGTGGCGTGCACGCCGGCGTCGGTACGCCCGGCCACGGTCAGCCCGGTGGCGGTGCCGGCACCGAGGACCAGGTCCAGCGTCTCGACGAGCACCCCCGCGACCGTACGCCGGGTGGGCTGGGCGGCCCAGCCGGAGAAGTCGGTGCCGTCGTACGAGACGTCCAGCCGCAGCCGGATCCGCTCGTCCACCTCGTACCTCCCGTTGACGCCGTCGGGCCCGGCACCCAGAAAGGGGTGCCGGGCCCGACGATTACTGCCTCTGCTCAGGCCTTGTTCTCGTTGGCCTCGTCGTCGTCCTCGCGCGCCTGCACGGTGTCACCGGAGGCGTGCACCGGCGGCTCGGAGTCCTGGTCGGCCGGGGCCGCCGGGGTCTCCTCGGCCGGGGCCAGGGCCTCGACCTTGTCCTGCTGCGCGGCCTTGCGGGCGGCGGTCTTCTTGTTCGCCTTCGGCTCGGCGACCTGAAGCTCCTCCACCAGCTCGATGATCGCCATCGGAGCGGCGTCACCCTTGCGCGGGCCGGTCTTCACGATCCGGGTGTAACCACCGTTGCGGTTGGCGTACCGGGGCGCGATCTGGTCGAACAGGCTGTAGACCACGTCCTTGTCCTTGACGACGGCCAGCACCCGCCGACGCGAGGCGAGGTCGCCCCGCTTGGCCTTGGTGATCAGCTGCTCGGCCAGCGGACGCAGCCGCCGGGCCTTCGTCTCGGTGGTCTGGATCTTGCCGTGCTGGAACAGCGACATGGCCAGGTTGGCCAGCATCAGCCGCTCGTGCGCGGGGCTGCCGCCGAGGCGGGGGCCCTTGGTGGGCGTGGGCATTGTTGGTGCTCCTCAGATGTGGCGGCAGCCGGACTCAGAGCTGCTCGGTCTCGCGGTAGTCGTCGGTGTCGTAGTCGGCCTCGCCGAAGGCGTCCACGACGTGCGCCGGGTCGAAGTTCGGAGCCGAATCCTTCAGCCCCAGGCCCATCCCGGCGAGCTTCATCTTGACCTCGTCGATCGACTTCTGACCGAAGTTCCGGATGTCGAGGAGGTCCGCCTCGGTACGCCCGATCAGCTCACCAACGGAGTTGATGCCCTCGCGCTTGAGGCAGTTGTAGGAGCGGACGGTGAGGTCCAGCTCCTCGATCGGCAGAGCCAGGTCCGCCGCCAGCTGGGCGTCCTGCGGGGACGGCCCGATGTCGATGCCCTCGGCGGTCTCGTCCAGCTCCCGGGCCAGCCCGAACAGCTCCACCAGCGTCGAGCCGGCCGAGGCCAGCGCGGTACGCGGGCCCATCGACGGCTTGGTCTCGACGTCGATGATCAGCCGGTCGAAGTCGGTCCGCTGCTCGACACGGGTCGCCTCGACGCGGTACGTCACCTTGAGCACCGGCGAGTAGATCGAGTCGACCGGGATCCGGCCGATCTCGGCGCCCGCCTGCTTGTTCTGCGCCGCCGTGACGTAGCCGCGACCCCGCTCGACGGTCAGCTCCATGTCGAGCCGGCCCTTGCCGTTCAGGGTGGCGAGCTTCAGGTCCGGGTTGTGCACCGAGACACCGGCCGGGGGCTGGATGTCGCCGGCGGTCACGTCGCCCGGGCCCTGCTTGCGCAGGTACATGCTGACCGGCTCGTCGTGCTCGGAGCTGACGCAGAGCTCCTTGATGTTCATGACGAGCTCGACCACGTCCTCCTTGACCCCGGGGATCGTGGTGAACTCGTGCAGGACACCGTCGATCTTGATCGAGGTGACGGCCGCACCCGGGATGGACGACAGCAGCGTACGCCGCAGCGAGTTGCCCAGGGTGTAGCCGAAGCCCGGCTCCAGCGGCTCGATGGTGAACCGGGACCGGGTCTCGTTGATCGACTCCTCGGAGAGAGTCGGTCGCTGGCTGATGAGCATCTTTTCTCTTCTCTTCCGGGGCGCCCGCTATATGACGCCCACGACACAAACTGTTCCGGTGGCCCGCCCCGGAGGACGGGCCACCGCAACGAGCCCTTACTTCGAGTAGAGCTCGACGATCAGCTGCTCCTGGACCTGGGTGTCGATCACCTGGCGGGCCGGGAGCGAGTGCACGAGGATCTTCAGCTGGCTCGGGATCGCCTCCAGCCACGCCGGGACGGTCTTGGAGCCGGCCTCACCCTGCGCCACCAGGAACGGGGTGAGCTCCTTGCTCTTGGCACGCACCTCGACGATGTCGTGCTCCTTGACCCGGTACGACGGGATGTCGACCTTCTTGCCGTTCACCGTGAAGTGACCGTGCTTGACCAGCTGACGGGCCATGTCCCGGGACTTGGCGTAGCCAGCCCGGTAGACCACGTTGTCCAGCCGCGACTCGAGGATCTGCAGGAGGACCTCACCGGTCTTGGCCTGCTTGCCCACGGCCTCCTCGTAGTAACCGCGGAACTGCTTCTCCAGCACGCCGTAGACCCGGCGGGCCTTCTGCTTCTCACGGAGCTGGAGCAGGTACTCCGTCTCCTTCGTGCGGCCGCGGCCGTGCTGCCCGGGCGGGAACGGCCGGGACTCGAACGGGCACTTCGGACCATCGCACTTGCTGCCCTTGAGGAACAGCTTCATCTTCTCCCGCCGGCAACGGCGGCAGTCAGCACCGGTGTAACGAGCCATCTCTCTCTAACCTCTCAGACCCGGCGACGCTTCGGCGGACGGCATCCGTTGTGCGGCTGCGGGGTGACGTCGGAGATCTGACCGACCTCGAGGCCCACGGCCTGCAGCGAACGGATGGCGGTCTCCCGGCCGGAGCCGGGACCCTTGACGAACACGTCGACCTTGCGCATGCCGTGCTCCATGGCCCGACGCGCGGCGGCCTCGGCGGCCAGCTGCGCGGCGAACGGAGTCGACTTGCGGGAGCCCTTGAAGCCCACCTGGCCCGCGGAGGCCCAGGAGATGACCGCACCGGTCGGGTCCGTGATGGACACGATGGTGTTGTTGAAGGTGCTCTTGATGTGCGCCTGCCCGTGGGCGACGTTCTTGCGTTCCTTGCGCCGGACCTTCTTGACAGCGGCTCCGGCACGAGCCTTCGGTGGCATAAGTCTGTGCGCTCCTAGTTACTTCTTGCCGGGCTTCTTCTTGCCGGCGACGGTCCGCTTCGGGCCCTTCCGGGTCCGCGCGTTGGTCTTGGTCCGCTGGCCACGCACGGGCAGGCCCCGGCGGTGCCGGATGCCCTCGTAGCAGCCGATCTCGACCTTGCGGCGGATGTCAGCGGCGACCTCGCGGCGCAGGTCACCTTCAACCTTGTAGTTGGCCTCGATGTGATTACGGAGCTGGACCAGCTCCTCATCCGTGAGGTCCCGAGCACGCTTGTCCGGCGAGATGCCGGTGGCGGCGAGCGTCTCCAGGGCGCGGGTACGGCCGACCCCGAAGATGTAGGTGAGCGCGATCTCCAGCCGCTTCTCGCGGGGGAGGTCCACGCCGACTAGACGTGCCATGTGCGGGCGTACTCCTCGTGATGTTGTGGCGGAGGTGTGGACCCGTCCCACCCCGCTACCGACCGTCCCTGTCCTTCCGGCGCGGTGAGCGCCGGCGACCGGGATCGGTCGCTGCCCGAGCGGGCCCCGGCCTCCGACCGGGGGTCAACCACGAGGGATACGCGTTGCGTACCGCTCGCGGCTGGGACGAGCTGGTGATGTGTTGTCGGGATCTGCGGCCCGGACGGAGTTCCGCCGCCGCTCGTCACGGTCGGCGGGAACGACTCAGCCCTGGCGCTGCTTGTGGCGCGGGTCGGAGCAGATGACCATGACCCGGCCGTGCCGGCGGATCACCCGGCACTTGTTGCAGATCCTCTTGACGCTCGGCTTGACCTTCACGGTTGCCTTACTTTCCCATCTGGGCCCGGAGGCGCGACGTAGCGCGACGCCGGACGTCGAAGACGGACACGGGACGCCCCGGCCGCCGTCAGGCTTACTTGTAGCGGTAGACGATGCGCCCGCGGGTCAGGTCGTACGGCGAGAGTTCGACGACGACCCGGTCCTCCGGCAGGATGCGGATGTAGTGCTGCCGCATCTTGCCGCTGATGTGAGCCAGCACCTTGTGGCCGTTCGCGAGCTCCACCCGGAACATGGCGTTCGGCAGGGGCTCGATGACCCGACCCTCGATCTCGATGGCTCCGTCTTTTTTCGGCATGTCCTCCGCTGTCCTGACGTCGGTTGCTCCGGACGGCCCACAACGTCTTACACGGGTGAACTGACCAAGATCAGGAAACCCGCGCCAGCCGCGGCTCCGAGTCCCACCGAAGCGCTTGGTGGGCATGCCGGAGTGGACGCTGTGCGCCGATCAGAAAGTGTACGCCCGCCTGCGCGCAGTCGCCAAACCGACCGCCCGCACGGCACCCGACCGGAGGGGCGCCCCAAGGCCTTTCCCCGCCAACTGTGGCGCTCGTCATACGTTCGGGAGGACCGGCGGCTCGCCGCGCCCACCGTCGACGCGCCCCTCCCGGCGGGCCCGGCGGCGTTCGTCCCGCTCGGCCCGCCGGCGGCGCTTCCGCTCGACGGCCCGCTGCGGCTCACCGGAGGCGAGACCGCCAACGGTCTGCATCAGGATCACCACGCCCCACGGCCCGAGCACCCAGACCGGCCAGTAGTAGACGAACCCTCCCCTACCCATCGTGGAGAACAGCCAGATCGCGGTCATGATCCCGGCCACCCGGAGCCACGGCAGCCACAGGTTGATCAGCCAGGACCGCCGCACACCGGGGGCGCCGGCCGGTGCCGGGTCCTCGGCGACCGGGGCCGGAGGCCCTCCGGCCGCCCCAGTGGGGCGCGGCGCCACCGCCGACCGTTCCGCCGGAGCCGCCCCGGGCAGGTCGACCACGACCGCGTCCAACTCGCCGTAGGTCTTCGCGGCGTACGCCCGCTGCAGGCGCTCGTCGTACTCGTGCAGGTCGAGCCGGCCCTCCTCGAGGGCCACCCGGAGGCGCTCCGCCGTCGCCTGCCGGTCCGTGTCAGCCGCCCGCATCCCGTCGCGCCCGTCCATGACGGCAAGCATGACACCGTTACGCCACCGGCGCGGACCCGACCTTCCGACAGCCGGCGAGGTACGCGACACACCGCCGCTTACCGATCCGTCGAACTGGTCCCGGCGACCGGACGGGCGGGCCGGAGCCCGGTCAGAGCGCCGGGGAACTCGCCGGCTGGCGGGAGGTGACCAGGTCACCGAGGCGGGCCCGGCCGCCGTCCTCGGCGGTCAGCACCCACACGCCGTCGTCCAGCAGGGCCATCGAGTGCTCCACGTGCACCGCCATCGACCCGTCCCGGGTCACCACGGTCCAGCCGTCGTCCAGCTCGGCGGTACGCGGCGAGCCCATCGTGATCATCGGCTCGATGGCGAGCGCCATGCCTGGCACCAGCCGGGGGCCCTTACCCGGGCGCCCGTGGTTGAGCACGTGCGGGTCCTGGTGCATCTCGGTGCCGATGCCGTGCCCGCCGTACCCGTCGACGATGCCGTACCGGCCGCCCTTGCGGACCGCGTTCTCCACCGCGTGGGAGATGTCGGTGAGCCGGCCCTTCCCGCTGGCCGCGCCCCGGGCAGCCGCGGCGATCCCGGCCCACATGGCGTCCTCGGCGACCGCGGCCATCTTCAGCAGGGCCGGGTCGGCCTCGCCGACTCCGACGGTGATGGCGGCGTCGCCGTGCCAGCCGTTCAGCACCGCCCCGCAGTCGATCGAGATCAGGTCACCCTCGCGGAGCACCTGCTTCGGCGACGGGATGGCGTGCACCACCTGCTCGTTCACCGAGGAGCAGATCGACGCCGGGTAGCCGTGATAGCCCTTGAACGACGGGACGGCGCCGGCCTCACGGATGGTGGACTCGGCGATCGCATCAAGGTCGGCGGTGCTCACCCCGGGGGCGACCGCCTCCCGCATCAGACGCAGCGCACGGGCCACCACCAGACCGGCGGCCCGCATCATCTCGATCTGGTCGGGGGTCTTCAGCTGGATGTCCAGCTGGGGACGACGCATGGGAGGCGTTACCTTTCGTTGCGCGGAACAGCGGGGTACGTCGGGACGTACCCCGCTGTTCGCACTCTATCCGCCGGAACCCGGGCGGGACGTCAGCCGCCGTACGACCGCAGGGCGTCGATGGCGCGGACGGTCACGTCCTCCACCGGCCCGGTCGCGTCGATGCCGACCAGCTTGCCCTGGGCGCCGTAGTAGTCGACCAGCGGCGCGGTCTTCTCCGCGTACTCCCGGAGCCGGGCCGCGATGGTTTCCGGCTTGTCGTCGTCCCGCTGGAACAACTCCCCGCCGCACCGGTCGCAGATGCCCTCCCGCGTGGTGGCGTCGAACTCCACGTGCCAGATCTTGCCGCAGCCGCGGCAGGTACGCCGGCCGGAGAGCCGCCGGATCACCTCGTCGTCGTCGACGACCAGCTCCAGCACCAGATCCAGCGCGGTGCCGAGGTCGGCAAGGAGCTTGTCCAGCGCTGCCGCCTGCGGCGTCGTACGCGGGAAACCGTCGAGCAGGAAGCCCTCGCTGGCGTCGGGCTCGGCGAGCCGGTCGCGCACCATGTTGATGGTGACCTCGTCCGGGACCAGCTTGCCGGCGTCCATGTACCGCTTGGCCTCGACCCCCAGGGGCGTGCCCTGGGAGACGTTGGCCCGGAAGATGTCACCGGTCGAGATCTTCGGCACGGAGAGGTGCGCGGCGATGAACTCCGCCTGTGTGCCCTTGCCCGCCCCCGGCGGGCCAACCAGAACGAGTCGCATCTACCGCAGGAACCCTTCGTAGTTCCGCTGCATGAGTTGACTCTCGATCTGCTTCACGGTCTCCAGACCGACGCCGACCATGATGAGCACCGCGGTACCGCCGAACGGGAAGTTCTGGAACTGCTGGTTGTCCAGCCAGATGAAGAAGAAGTTCGGCAGGATCGCGATGACGCCCAGGTAGACCGCGCCCGGCAGGGTGATCCGGCTGAGGATGAAGTCGAGGTACTCGGCGGTCGGCTTGCCGGGGCGGATGCCCGGGACGAAACCGCCGTACTTCTTCATGTTGTCCGCGACCTCAGTCGGGTTGAACGTGATCGACACGTAGAAGTACGTGAAGAAGATGATCAGCAGGAAGTAGATCGCGATGTGCTCCGGCGCGCTCGCCTTCACGATGTGGTTCTGGATCCAGGCCTGGGTCTTGCCCGGGTTGGTCTGGTCGAAGAACTGGAGCGCGAGCGTCGGCAGGTAGAGCAGCGACGAGGCGAAGATGACCGGGATGACGCCGGCCTGGTTCACCTTCAGCGGGATGTAGGTGGAGGTGCCGCCGTACATCCGCCGGCCGATCATCCGCTTGGCGTACTGCACCGGGATCCGGCGCTGCGCCTGCTCGATGAAGGTGACCAGGCAGATGACCACCAGGACCAGCACGATCACCAGGGCGAACATGCCCCAGCCCTTGGTGGTCTTGATCTTCCAGCCCTCGCTGGGGAGCCGGGCGGCGATCGAGGTGAAGATCAGGACGGACATGCCGTTGCCGACGCCCCGGTCGGTGATCAGCTCGCCGAGCCACATGACCACGCCGGTGCCGGCGGTCATCGTCATGACCAGGATGCCCAGGGTCAGCCAGTCCGGGATGCCGGTGTCCCGCGGGACGATCGGCCACTGGTCGCAGCGGTTCTGGAACAGCTGCCCGGAGCGGGCCAGCGCCACGAACGCCGAGGACTGGAGGATGCCCAGGCCCAGGGTCAGGTAGCGGGTGTACTGGGTGATCTTCGCCTGGCCGGCCTGGCCCTCCTTGCGGAGCTGCTCCAGCCGCGGGATGACCACGGTCAGCAGCTGCAGGATGATCGACGCGGTGATGTAGGGCATGATGCCCAGCGCGAAGACCGACAGCTGCAGCAATGCGCCGCCGGAGAAGAGGTCCAGCAGGTTCAGCACGCCGGTGCCGCCGCCCTGGATGGCGTCGAGGCACTTCTGGACGTTGCCGTACGAGACACCTGGGCTGGGCAGGGTCGCGCCGAGCCGGTAGATCGCAATGATGCCTACCGTGAACAGCAGCTTCTTGCGCAGGTCAGGCGTTCGGAACGCACTGAGAAAGGCGGACAGCAACTTCTTCCTCCTGCGCGAGGCGGGCCGCCGGTGATCCCTGGCGGGGTGGGGTGGGTGCCGGGCCGGTGCCCGAAATCCATAGCTGGGAAGGGACTCTAACAGCCCGATCCCGGTCGGGGCAGATGCGCCCGGCTACATAAAACGAATCCGATGTTACCCGGCGCACATTCGCCGGGTAGACCGTGGCGCCCGCCCAGTACGGACGACTGAGCGGGCGCCACGTGCCATGCCCTACAGCTCGGTGACCGAGCCACCGGCCGCAGTGATCTTCTCCTTGGCCGACGCGCTGAACCCGTGCGCCGACACCTGGAGAGCCACGCCGCCGAGGTCGCCGGTGCCGAGCACCTTGATCGGCTGGCCCTTGCGGACCGCGCCGGCCTCGACCAGCTCGATCGGGCCGACCTGGCCGCCGTTCGGGAAGAGCTCGGCGAGCCGGTCCAGGTTGACCACCTGGAAGACGACCTTGAACTTGTTCTTGAAGCCCTTCATCTTCGGCAGGCGCATGTGGATGGGCATCTGCCCACCCTCGAACGCCGCCGAGATGTTCTTCCGGGCCTTGGAACCCTTGGTACCGCGACCGGCGGTCTTGCCCTTGGAGCCCTCACCGCGACCCACCCGGGTCTTGTCGGTCTTGGCCCCCGGCGCCGGGCGCAGGTGGTGGACCTTGATCGTCATTACTCGACCTCCTCGACCTTCACGAGGTGGTTGACCGCGAAGATCATGCCGCGAATCTCCGGCCGGTCCTCCTTGACCACCACGTCGTTGATCCGCTTGAGGCCGAGCGAACGCAGCGAGTCACGCTGGTTCTTCTTGGCCCCGATCTCGGACCGGAGCTGGGTGACCTTCAGGCGCGCCATCAGGAAGCCACCCCCGCCCGCGACGCCAGCATGGCGGCCGGCGCGACGTCCTCGACCGGCAGACCACGACGGGCCGCGACCGCCTCCGGCGACTCGAGCGCCTTCAGGGCCGCCACCGTGGCGTGCACGATGTTGATCGGGTTGGACGAGCCGAGGCTCTTGGAGAGCACGTCGTGGATGCCCGCGCACTCCAGGACGGCACGCACCGGACCACCGGCGATGACACCCGTACCGGCCGAGGCCGGCTTGAGCAGCACCACGCCGGCCGCGTCCTCGCCCTGCACCGGGTGCGGGATCGAGGCGCCGATCCGGGGCACCTTGAAGAAGTGCTTCTTGGCCTCCTCGACACCCTTGGCGATCGCCGCGGGCACCTCCTTGGCCTTTCCGTAGCCCACGCCGACGGTGCCGTCGCCGTCGCCCACGATCACCAGGGCGGTGAAGCTGAAGCGACGACCACCCTTCACGACCTTGGCGACGCGGTTGATCGCGACGACCCGCTCAAGGTGCGGGGTCTTCTCGACGGGCGCGTTTCCGCGACCGCCCTCACGGCGGTTGTCGCGGCGACCACCCTCGTTGCCACCGGACCCGCCGCCACGGCGCTGTTGACCTGGCATCAGCAGCCTTCCTTCTCTCTCGTGACGGGGTTTCTAGAACTCGAGCCCGGCTTCGCGGGCGGCGTCGGCAAGCGCGGCGACCCGCCCCGCGTACCGGTTGCCACCGCGGTCGAAGACGACCTTCGAGACGCCGGCGGCCTTGGCCCGCTCGGCGAGCAGGGCGCCGACCTTGCCGGCCAGGGCGCTCTTGTCGCCCTCGGCGCCGCGCAGCGAGGCGTCCATGGTCGAGGCCGACGCCAGGGTGTGCCCCTTGGTGTCGTCCACGATCTGGGCGACGATGTGCCGCAGCGAACGGGTGACCACCAGGCGGGGGCGCTCGGAGGTGCCGCTGATGTTCTTGCGGACCCGGAAGTGCCGACGCGCACGCCCGACGGCACGCTTGGCGGCGACGCCGCGGCGGCGCTTGAGCAGCGTGGCGCTCACTTCTTACCTGCCTTTCCAGCCTTACGGCGGATGACCTCGCCCTGGTACTTCACGCCCTTGCCCTTGTAGGGCTCCGGCGGGCGGATCTTCCGGATGTTGGCGGCGACCTCGCCGACCTGCTGCTTGTCGATGCCGGCCACGTGGAACAGCGTCGGCTTCTCCACCGTGAAGGTGATGCCGTCCGGCGCCGGCACGAGGACCGGGTGCGAGAACCCGAGCGCGAACTCCAGGTCCTTGCCCTTGGCGGTCACCCGGTAACCGGTACCGGCGATCTCGAGGCTCTTGCGGTAGCCCTCGGTCACACCGACGATCATGTTGGCCACCAGCGTACGGCTCAGGCCGTGCAGCTCCTTGGCCTTGCGCTCGTCGTTCGGCCGGTTGACGTGCAGCGCGCCGTCCTCGCCCCGCTCCGCCGTGATCGGCTCGGCCAGCACGTGGCTCAGCTCGCCCTTCGGGCCCTTGACCTTGACGGTCTGGCCGTCGATCGTGATGTCGACGCCGGCTGGCACCGGGATCGACTTACGTCCAATACGCGACATTTCTACCTGTCTCCCGTTACCAGACGAAGGCGAGGACTTCCCCGCCAACGCTCCGCTTGCGGGCCTGCCGGTCGGTGAGCAGCCCCTGGGACGTCGAAATGATCGCCACGCCCAGCCCGCCGAGCACCCGCGGGAGCCCGTCCGACTTGGCGTAAACCCGCAGACCGGGCTTGGACACGCGCTTGATGCCGGCCAGGCTCCGCTCCCGGTTCTGGCCGTACTTCAGCTCGACGACCAGTCGCTTGCCGACGGCGCCCTCCTCGGGCTCCTCGACCGACCAGGTGGCGATGTAACCCTCGGCCTTGAGGACCTCGGCGATGTTCGCCTTGATCTTCGAGTAGGGCATCGTCACCCGGTCGTGGTACGCCTGGTTGGCGTTACGCAGACGCGTGAGCATGTCTGCGATCGGGTCGGTCATCGTCATGAAATTCGTCAACCTTTCTCGCCGCGGTTCCCCGGGCCAGGCCCGGGGCCTACGGCGAAGAGACAGTTCAGCTGACGCGCGAAGCGCGCCGGGCTAGTTACCAGGAAGCCTTGGACACGCCGGGCAGCTCACCGCGGTGGGCCATCTCCCGGATGCACACCCGGCAGAGACCGAACTTGCGGTAGACCGCCTTCGGACGCCCGCACCGCTGGCAGCGGGTGTAAGCGCGAACCGAGAACTTCGGCTTCGCGGCCGCCTTGATGATCAGCGCCTTCTTGGCCATCTCAGTTCTCCTTGAACGGGAAGCCCAGGAGCTTGAGCAGCGCCCGGCCCTCGTCGTCGGTCGTGGCGGTCGTGACCACCGTGATGTCCATGCCCCGCTGGCGATCGATCTTGTCCTGGTCGATCTCGTGGAACACCGACTGCTCGGTCAGACCGAACGTGTAGTTGCCGTGCCCGTCGAGCTTGCGCCCGTCCAGGCCGCGGAAGTCGCGGATACGCGGCAGCGCGATGGACAGCAGCCGGTCCAGGAACTCCCACATGCGGTCGCCGCGCAGGGTGACCTTCGCGCCGATCGGCATGCCCTCGCGAAGCTTGAACTGCGCGATGGACTTGGTCGCCCGCCGCACCTGCGGCTTCTGGCCGGTGATGGTGGCCAGGTCGCGGACGGCGCCGTCGATCAGCTTGGCGTCCCGGGCGGCCTCGCCGACACCCATGTTGACGACAATCTTGACCAGCCGCGGCACCTGCATGGGGTTGCCGTAGTTGTGCTGCTTCTGCAGCTCGGCCACGATCTCGTTGCGGTACCGCTCCTTGAGGCGCGGCATGGTCTTCGTTTCGGTAGCCGTGGTCATCACAGGTCCTTACCGGTGCTACGCGCGATGCGGACCTTCTGGCCGTTGTCGTCGATCCGGTAACCGACGCGGGTCGGCTTGCCGTCGGAGTCCAGGACCTGCACGTTCGAGACGTGGATCGGGGCCTCCTGGGTGACGATGCCACCGGTCTTGGCGCCACGCTGGGTGGTGCTGATGCGGGTGTGCTTCTTGACCCGGTTCACGCCCTCGACCAGGACCTTGTCCTGCCGCGGGTAGGCCGCGATGACCTTACCCTTGGCACCCTTGTCCTTGCCGGCGATGACGACGACCGTGTCGCCCTTCTTGACCTTCACGGTCACAACACCTCCGGCGCGAGGGAAATGATCTTCATGAACCGCTTGTCCCGCAGCTCGCGACCCACCGGGCCGAAGATGCGGGTACCGCGCGGGTCCCCACCGTCCTTGATGATGACGGCGGCGTTCTCGTCGAAGCGGATGTACGAGCCGTCCGGCCGCCGCCTCTCCTTGGCGGTGCGAACGACGACGGCCTTGACGACGTCGCCCTTCTTCACACCGGCACCGGGGATCGCGTCCTTGACCGTGGCCACGATGACGTCGCCGATGCTCGCGTAGCGCCGACCGGAGCCACCGAGAACCCGGATGCACAGGATCTCCCGGGCACCCGTGTTGTCGGCGACGCGCAGTCGCGACTCCTGCTGAATCACGTCTATCTCCTATGTCTGCCGGTTCTCCGGCCGCCCGAGGGCGGCCGGAGCCTGGCGGAACCTGCGCCCGACCGATGCGGCCGAGCTCGAGCCTTCGCTACTTGGCCTTCTCGAGGATCTCCACGAGCCGCCACCGCTTGGTGGCGGACAGCGGCCGGGTCTCCATGATCAGGACCCGGTCGCCGATGCCGGCCGAGTTCTGCTCGTCGTGCACCTTCAGCTTGCTGGTCCGGCGCATGATCTTGCCGTACAGCGCGTGCTTGACCCGGTCCTCGACCTCGACCACGACGGTCTTGTCCATCTTGTCGCTGACCACGAGGCCCTCACGCACCTTGCGGCGGGCCCGCGCGGCGGCGGTAGTGGTGGTGTTCTCACTCATGATGCAGTCACCTCAGTCGGCGCGGCCGAGAGACCCAGCTCACGCTCACGCATGATCGTGTAGATCCGGGCGATCTCCCGACGGATGACCTGCAGCCGCCGGTTGTTGTCCAGCTGCCCGGTTGCGGCCTGCACGCGGAGGTTGAACAGCTCCGCCTTCGCCTCACGCAGCTTCGTGACCAACTCCTCCTCGGAGAGCTCACGCAGCTCGGAGGCCTGGACGCCCGCTGCCATCAGGATTCACCCACTTCGCGCGTAACAATGCGGCACTTCATCGGGAGCTTGTGGATCGCGCGACGCATCGCCTCACGCGCGATCTGCTCGTTCGGGAACGACATCTCGAAGAGAACCCGTCCCGGCTTGACATTGGCGACCCACCACTCGGGCGAGCCCTTACCGGAACCCATTCGGGTTTCCGCCGGCTTCTTGGTGAGGGCCTGGTCCGGGAAGATCGTGATCCAGACCTTGCCGCCACGCTTGATGTGGCGGGTCATCGCGATACGCGCCGACTCGATCTGGCGGTTGGTCACGTACGCCGGCTCGAGAGCCTGGATCCCGAACTCGCCGAACACCACCCGGTTACCACCCTTGGACGCGCCGTGGCGGTCCGGGTGGTGCGGCTTGCGGAAGCCCTTCGGGGGCTTGCGCGGCATCAGCATCTGTCAGCCCTCCTGCTGCGTTTCTGCCGCGGCGGCGACGGCGGAAGCATCCACCGGCTCGCCGCTCGGCGTCTCGGCCTGCTGCGCGATGGTGGTCGCGGCAGCCCGGCCGGCCTCGGTGCCACCGGCGGTCGTGCCGGACGAACCCGACCGGCCACGGCGGGGCCGCTCGGGGCGGTCGCCACGGTCACGGCGCGGGCGGGACGGACCGGCCTCGGCCGGAGCCTCCCGGCCAGGGACGGCGTCGCCCTTGTAGATCCAGACCTTCACGCCGATCCGGCCGAAGGTGGTACGGGCCTCGAAGAAGCCGTACTCGATGTTGGCCCGCAGCGTGTGCAGCGGAACCCGGCCCTCGCGGTAGAACTCGGTCCGGCTCATCTCGGCGCCGCCGAGACGGCCCGAGACCTGCACCCGAATGCCCTTGCAGACCGGGTTCTTCATCGCGGACTGCATCGACTTGCGCATGGCCCGACGGAAGCTGACCCGGCTGGACAGCTGCTCGGCAACGCCCTGGGCGACCAGCTGCGCGTCCGACTCGGGGTTCTTCACCTCGATGATGTTCAGCTGGACCTGCTTGCCGGTGAGCTTCTCCAGCTCGCCCCGGATCCGGTCGGCCTCCGCACCCTTACGGCCGATGACGATGCCCGGCCGGGCGGTGTGGATGTCGACGCGGACCCGGTCCCGGGTGCGCTCGATGTCGACCTTGGAGATGCCGGCGCGCTCCAGCCCCTTGGACATCATCCGGCGGATCTTGACGTCCTCGCCGACGTAGTCCTTGTAGAGCTTGTCCGCGAACCAGCGGGACTTCCAGTCGGTCGAGATGCCGAGCCGGAACCCAGTGGGGTGAACCTTCTGACCCATTACTCGGCACCCTCCGTGTTGCTCTGCCCCTCGGCGGCCTCGGCCTGCTTGGCCGGAGCGGCCTTCTTCGCCGACTTCTTCGCCGCGGCCGGCGCCACCGCCTCTACCGCCACGGTGATGTGGCAGGTGCGCTTGCGGATCCGGTACGCCCGGCCCTGCGCCCGCGGCTGGAACCGCTTCATCGTCGGGCCCTCGTCGACGAACGCCTCGCTGACGAGCAGCGCGTCGGGGTCCAGCCGCTCGTTGTTCTCCGCGTTGGCGATCGCGCTCGCGAGCACCTTGTACACCTGCTCGCTCGCAGCCTGCGGCGCGAACTGCAGCACCGTGAGCGCCTCCTTCGCGGGCAGGCCGCGGACGAGGTTGACCACCCGGCGCGCCTTCATCGGCGAGATGCGCACGTGCCGCGCAACCGCCCGCGCGCCCGGAAGCACCGGAGCGTCGCCCTTTCCTGGCATCGCTGTAACCCCTTGTTCCTCTATCCGTATGCCCGCGGCGTCAGCGCCGGCGGCTCTTCCGGTCGTCCTTCTCGTGACCCTTGAACGTGCGGGTCAGCGCGAACTCGCCGAGCTTGTGCCCGACCATGGCCTCGGTCACGAACACCGGGACGTGCTTGCGTCCGTCGTGCACGGCGATCGTGTGCCCGAGCATGTCGGGGATGATCGTCGAGCGCCGCGACCAGGTCTTGATGACGTTCTTGGTGCCCTTGTCGTTCTGCGTTTCCACCTTCTTGAGCAGGTGGTCGTCGACGAACGGGCCCTTCTTCAGGCTGCGAGGCATCTGTCAGCTCTCCTGTTAGCCGCGCTTGCGGGTGGCGTAGCGGCGGCGGACGATCAGCCGGTCGCTCGGCTGGCCCTTACGACGGGTGCGGCCCTCGGGCTTACCCTGCGGGTTGACCGGGTGGCGACCACCGGAGGTCTTACCCTCACCACCACCGTGCGGGTGGTCAACCGGGTTCATCGCGACACCACGGACGGTCGGGCGCTTGCCCTTCCACCGCATCCGGCCGGCCTTACCCCAGTTGATGTTCGACTGGTCGGCGTTGCCGATCTCGCCGACGCTGGCGCGGCAGCGCACGTCGACCCGCCGGATCTCACCGGACGGCATGCGGAGGGTCGCGTACGCGCCCTCACGGCCGAGCAGCTGGATGCCGACGCCGGCCGAACGGGCCAGCTTCGCGCCGCCGCCCGGACGCAGCTCCACGTTGTGGATGGTGGTACCGACCGGAATGTTGCGCAGCGGCAGGTTGTTGCCCGGCTTGATGTCGGCGCCCGGGCCCGACTCCACCGTGTCGCCCTGCTTCAGGTCCTTCGGCGCGAGGATGTAGCGCTTCTCGCCGTCGGCGTAGTGCAGCAGCGCGATACGCGCGGTGCGGTTCGGGTCGTACTCGATGTGGGCGACCTTCGCCGGCACGCCGTCCTTGTCGACCCGCTTGAAGTCGATCAGGCGGTACTGGCGCTTGTGGCCACCACCCTGGTGCCGCGCGGTGATCCGGCCGTGGGCGTTGCGCCCGCCCTTCTTCGGCAGCGGAGCCAGCAGCGACTTCTCGGGCGTCGACCGGGTGATCTCGGCGAAGTCGGCGACGCTCGAGCCACGCCGGCCCGGCGTCGTCGGCTTGTACTTACGGATAGCCATTGTCTACACCCCTCAGCTGACCGGGCCGCCGAAGGCCTCGATACGGTCACCGTCAGCCAGCTTCACCATCGCCCGCTTGGTGTCCTTGCGCTTGCCGAACCCGGTCTTGGTCCGCTTGCGCTTGCCCTCGCGGTTGAGCGTGTTGACCGTCAGGACCCGGACGTTGAAGATCTGCTGGATAGCGATCTTGATCTCGGTCTTGTTCGCGTCCGGGTCCACCAGGAAGGTGTACCAGTTGCGGTTCAGCTCGCTGTAGCTCTTCTCCGAGACGACCGGCGCGACGATGATGTCGCGCGGATCGGCGATCGTGCTCACTTGCCACCCTCCTCGGTGGTCTCGGCGGGAACGCCCAGGAACTCGTCCAGGGCCTCCTTGGTGAAGACCACGTCGTCGGCCACCAGCACGTCGTACGTGTTGAGCTGGCCGGCCTCGATCAGGTGCACCCGCGGCTCGTTGCGCAGCGACACCCAGTTGAGCTCGTCGGTGCTGCTCAGCACGACCAGGACGCGACGGGCGTCGGTCAGCTTGGCCAGCGTGGCCAGAGCGGCCTTGGTCGACGGCTTCTCGCCCGAGACGAACGCCTCGACGACGTGCACCTGGCCGGCGCGGGCCCGGTCCGAGAGGGCGCCACGCAGGGCGGCAGCCTTCATCTTCTTCGGGGTGCGCTGGCTGTAGTCGCGCGGCACCGGGCCGTGGACCACGCCACCGCCGGCGAACTGCGGCGCGCGGGTCGAGCCCTGGCGGGCACGACCGGTGCCCTTCTGCTTGTACGGCTTCCTGCCTCCACCGGAGACCTCGCCGCGGGTCTTGGCCTTGTGCGTGCCCTGCCGGGCCGCCGCGAGCTGAGCCACCACGACCTGGTGCATCAGCGCGATGTTGGCCTGGGCGTCGAAGATGTCGGCCGGCAGCTCGACGGAGCCGCTCTTGGTGCCTTCGACGCTGAGGACGTCAACGGTGGTCACTTGGCCACACCGCCCTTCTTCGCCTTGGTCTTGGCCGCGGTACGGACCAGGACCAGCGCGCCCTTGGGGCCGGGGATGGCGCCACGGACGAGCAGGAGGTTGTTCTCGGTGTCGACGGCCTGAACGGTCAGGTTCTGGACGGTGTAGCGCACGCCACCCATCCGACCGGCCATCCGGGTGCCCTTGAAGACGCGACCCGGGGTCGCGCAGGCGCCGATGGAGCCCGGCGAGCGGTGCTTGCGCTCGACACCGTGGCTCGCGCGCAGACCGTGGAAGCCGTGCCGCTTCATCGGGCCGGCGTAGCCCTTGCCCTTGGTCTTGCCGGTGACGTCGATGGTGACGCCGGCCGGGAACTCCTCGACCGTGACCTCCTGGCCCAGCGAGTAGTCCGCGGCGTCGACGGTGCGCAGCTCGACGATGTGTCGGCGCGGCGCGACCTCGGCCTTGGCGTAGTGCCCGGCGATCGGCTTCTTGACCTTGCGCGGGTTGATGGCCCCGTACGCCAGCTGGACCGCGGAGTAACCGTCCTTGTCGGCGCTACGAACCTGGCTCACGACGCACGGGCCGGCCTGAACCACGGTCACCGGAACAACGCGGTTGTTGTCCCAGACCTGGGTCATGCCGAGCTTTGCGCCCAGGATCCCCTTGACTTGCCTGTCCATTTGTCCGGTCCCTACAGCTTGATCTCGATGTCGACGCCAGCCGGCAGGTCGAGGCGCATGAGCGAGTCGACCGTCTTCGGGGTCGGGTCGATGATGTCGATCAGCCGCTTGTGCGTGCGCATCTCGAAGTGCTCGCGCGAGTCCTTGTACTTGTGCGGCGAGCGGATAACGCAGAAACGGTTGATCTCCGTGGGCAGCGGCACCGGGCCAGCGACCTGCGCCCCGGTACGCGTCACCGTCTCGACGATCTTCCGAGCCGAGGAGTCGACGACCTCGTGGTCATAGGCCTTGAGCCGGATGCGGATCTTCTGTCCCGCCATGGTGGCTTCTGTTCCTTCTCTCGATGCCGCTGTGTTGCGGGCGCCTGTACCGGCTGGCACAGGCCCACTTCCGCCGACCCCCGCGGTCGGGCGTGTCGCGCCCGTGGGCCGGGCTCCGCCCCGGGACTCCGAAGCGGTTCTCCGACCACGCGGTGGGTCATGGCGCCGATCGCGTTACCGCGACCTGGACGCCGCGCGAGGGTGGTTGACCGCCAGGGGCGATCAACCACCCTACGCGAGACTGTCGGTCACCCGGAGGTCCAGCATTGCACCGGACGCAGGCGACTGACCGTCGTTACGCAACCTGACTAGTATGCCGCACGACCGGCGGCGACGCTAATCGGGGTTACCCAGCTCACTTAATGATCTTGGTGACGCGACCCGCGCCGACCGTACGGCCACCCTCCCGGATCGCGAACTTGAGGTTCTCCTCCATCGCGATGGGCTGGATCAGCTTCACGGTCATCGTGGTGTTGTCGCCCGGCATGACCATCTCGGTGCCCTCGGGCAGCGTGACGACGCCGGTGACGTCCGTGGTCCGGAAGTAGAACTGCGGACGGTAGTTCTGGAAGAACGGGGTGTGGCGGCCACCCTCCTCCTTGGAGAGGATGTAGACCGTCGCCTCGAACTCCGTGTGCGGGGTCGTGGTGCCCGGCTTGATGACGACCATGCCGCGCTCGACGTCCTCGCGCTTGATGCCGCGCAGGAGCAGACCGACGTTCTCGCCGGCCCGGGCCTCGTCGAGCAGCTTGCGGAACATCTCGATGCCGGTGCAGGTGGTCTTCATCGACTTCTCGCGGATGCCGACGATCTCCACCTCCTCGTTCGGCTTGAGGATGCCGCGCTCCGCGCGACCGGTGACGACGGTGCCACGACCGGTGATCGTGAACACGTCCTCGATCGGCATGAGGAACGGCTTCTCGGTCTCGCGCTCCGGCTGCGGGATCGCGGTGTCGACGGCGTTCATCAGCTCCATGAGCTTGCCGGCCCACTCGGGGTCACCCTCGAGGGCCTTCAGCGCCGAGACCCGGACGACCGGCAGGTCGTCACCCGGGTACTCCTGCGACGAGAGCAGCTCGCGGACCTCGAGCTCGACGAGCTCCAGGAGCTCCTCGTCGTCGACCATGTCGCTCTTGTTGAGCGCCACGACGATGTACGGCACGCCGACCTGACGGGCCAGCAGCACGTGCTCGCGGGTCTGCGGCATCGGGCCGTCGGTCGCCGCCACCACCAGGATCGCGCCGTCCATCTGGGCGGCACCGGTGATCATGTTCTTGATGTAGTCGGCGTGACCGGGGCAGTCGACGTGCGCGTAGTGACGCGCCTCGGTCTGGTACTCGACGTGCGCGATCGAGATCGTGATGCCGCGGGCCTTCTCCTCCGGCGCCTTGTCGATCTCGTCGAACGGCGTGTACGGGTTCAGGTCCGGGTACTGGTCGTGCAGGACCTTCGTGATGGCCGCCGTCAGCGTCGTCTTACCGTGGTCGATGTGACCAATGGTGCCGATGTTGACGTGCGGCTTAGTCCGCTCGAACTTCGCCTTCGCCACTGGTGTCCTCCTGTGGACTTTCTTGGTTCGTTCGCCCCGGTGCGCCGGGTCGGCGCTTAGGACTCTGTCGACAGCCTTTCCGACCTGACGGCCGGAGAGCCTTTGTGGGTTCTGCGGCGATGAAGCCTACAGGCCCGGTCTCATGCAACCCGATCGAGGTGGCCGCGGGCGGGAGTTCCCTCCCGCGGCCGGCCTCGAACCATCGGATCAGCTCAGGTGAGCGTCACTCACCAGTCGCCTTGGCGATGATCTCCTTCGCCACGCTCTGCGGAACCTCGGCGTAGGAGTCGAACTGCATGCTGTAGCTAGCCCGGCCCTGGGTCTTCGACCGCAGGTCGCCGACGTAGCCGAACATCTCCGACAGCGGCACCAGGGCCCGGACGATGCGGGCGCCGTGACGCTCCTCCATCGCCTGGATGATGCCCCGCCGGGAGTTGAGGTCGCCGATGACGTCACCCATGTTCTCCTCGGGAGTGGTGACCTCAACGGCCATCATCGGCTCGAGCAGCGCGGGGTCGGCCTTGCGGGCCGCCTCCTTCATCACCATCGAGCCGGCGATCTTGAATGCCATTTCCGACGAGTCGACCTCGTGGTACTGGCCGTCCAGCAGCGTCAGCTTGACACCCACCAGCGGGAAGCCGGCGAGAATGCCGTACTGCATCGCGTCCTGGGCACCCGCGTCCACCGAGGGGATGAACTCCCGGGGGATGCGGCCACCGGTGACGGCGTTCGCGAACTCGTAGGTCGGCGAGTCGTTGTCCAGCGGCAGCGGCTCGATGCTCACGATCACGCGGGCGTACTGGCCGGAACCACCGGTCTGCTTCTTGTGGGTGTACTCGATCTTCTCCACCTTGCGGCGGATGGTCTCGCGGTACGCCACCTGCGGCTTACCGATGTTCGCCTCGACGTTGAACTCGCGGCGCATCCGGTCGACCAGGATGTCCAGGTGGAGCTCGCCCATGCCGGAGATGACCGTCTGACCGGTCTCCTCGTCCAGCTTGACGCGGAAGGTCGGGTCCTCCTCGGCCAGCCGCTGGATGGCGGTGCTGAGCTTCTCCTGGTCGGCCTTGGTCTTCGGCTCGATGGCGACCTCGATGACCGGCTCCGGGAAGGTCATCGACTCCAGGATGACCGGGTTCGCCGGGTCGCACAGCGTGTCACCGGTGGTGGTCTGCTTGAGACCCTGCACCGCGATGATGTCGCCAGCCTTGGCGGAGCTGCGCTCCTCCCGCTTGTTGGCGTGCATCTGGTAGATCTTGCCGACGCGCTCCTTGCGGTCCTTGGTGGAGTTGACCACCTGGGTCCCGGACTCGACCACGCCGGAGTAGACCCGGACGTAGGTGAGCTTGCCGAGGTGCTTGTCGGTCTGGATCTTGAAGGCCAGGCCGGCGAACGGCTCGGAGGTGGACGGCTTCCGCTGCATCGGCGTCTCGCCGTCGGTCGCAGTGCCCTCGATGGCCGGGATGTCCAGCGGCGACGGCAGGTACGCGACGACCGCGTCGAGCATGGGCTGGATGCCCTTGTTCTTGAAGGCGGTGCCGGTGAAGACGGGGTTGGCCTTGCCGGCGATGGTGGCCCGGCGGATGGCGGCCTTGATCTCCTCGACGGAGATCTCCTCGCCCTCCAGGTACTTCTCCATCACCGCGTCGTCGACGTCGGCGAGGGTCTCCATCAGCTTCTCGCGCCACTCGGCGGCGGAGTCGGCGAGGTCGGCCGGGATCTCCTCGATCGCGTAGTCCTCACCCTTCTGGGTCTCCCCGCGCCAGGTGAGGGCGCGCATCTCGATCAGGTCGACCACACCGATGAAGTCGGCCTCGGCGCCGATCGGGATCTGGAGCACCAGCGGAGTCGCGTTGAGCCGGTCGATCATCATCTGCACGCAGCGGAAGAAGTCGGCGCCGGTCCGGTCGAGCTTGTTGACGAAGCACATCCGGGGGACGTTGTACTTGTCGGCCTGGCGCCAGACGTTCTCCGTCTGCGGCTCCACACCGGCGACACCGTCGTAAACGGCCACCGCACCGTCCAGCACCCGCAGCGACCGCTCGACCTCGACCGTGAAGTCGACGTGGCCGGGCGTGTCGATGATCTGGATCGTGTGGCCCTTCCACTCACACTTGGTGGCAGCGGAGGTGATGGTGATACCACGCTCCTGCTCCTGCTCCATCCAGTCCATGACGGCACCGCCCTCGTGGACCTCACCGATCTTGTAGGTGATACCGGTGTAGAACAGGATCCGCTCGGTGGTGGTGGTCTTACCGGCATCGATGTGGGCCATGATGCCGATGTTGCGTACGTTGGCGAGCGCGTCTGCGGCGGCCACTTCAATCCCTACTTATCGTCGTCTCGACACAACTGGTGGCGGTTCCGGCGCCTCGTGGGCGCCGGAACCAGGGTGTTACCAGCGGTAGTGCGCGAAGGCCTTGTTGGACTCGGCCATCTTGTGGGTGTCCTCGCGCCGCTTGACGGCGGCACCGAGGCCGTTGCTCGCGTCCAGCAGCTCGTTCATCAGCCGCTCGACCATGGTCTTCTCGCGACGGGCCTTGGAGTAGGTCACCAGCCAGCGCAGACCGAGCGTGGTCGCCCGGGCCGGACGGACCTCGACCGGCACCTGGTAGGTGGCGCCACCGACCCGGCGGCTGCGCACCTCCAGCGTCGGCTTGACGTTGTCCATCGCGCGCTTCAGGGTGACGACGGGGTCGGTGCCGGACTTCTCACGGCAGCCTTCGAGCGCGGCGTACACGATGCGCTCGGCGAGCTGGCGCTTGCCGCGCAGCAGGATCTTGTTCACCAGCTGGGTGACCAGCGGCGAGTTGTACACCGGGTCAGCGACCAGCGGCTTCCGCGGAGCGGGTCCCTTACGCGGCATGTCAGCTCTTCTCCTTCTTCGCGCCGTAACGGCTGCGCGCCTGCTTGCGGTTGCGGACACCCTGGGTGTCCAGCGAGCCGCGGACGATCTTGTAGCGCACGCCGGGGAGGTCCTTCACACGACCACCGCGAACGAGCACGATCGAGTGCTCCTGCAGGTTGTGGCCGACGCCCGGGATGTAGGCGGTCACCTCGATCTGGCTGCTGAGCTTGACACGAGCGACCTTGCGCAGCGCCGAGTTCGGCTTCTTCGGGGTGGTGGTGTACACGCGGGTGCACACGCCGCGCCGCTGGGGGGACCCCTTCAGCGCCGGGGTCTTGGTCTTGGTCGTCTTGGCCTGGCGGCCCTTTCGGACCAGCTGCTGGATGGTGGGCACCGGGTTTCTCCGCTCCCTTCGGCCGCCGTGAAGCGACCGCGCCGACTGCTCTAGCCGGCCTGATGGACGGCTCTCCTACATTCCAACTGGGACCACCTGACGGGAGTCCCAGCACCCGCGGTCGGGCGTGTCGCCCCGATCGCGGTCCGGTGCGCCGCTCGCGCGTCGTACCGGAGTTCCTGTCACCGGCACACGGAGCTCCGAATGCCGGATCTTGGGCTTTGTTCGTGCCGCCGCGCGATCACCGGAGGACCGGTTCCAACGCACGCACGCATTGCCCGGGCTTGCCCGGGCACAAGCGGAAAGGGTACCTACCACAGCCGCGCAGGTCAAAACGGAGCGGCTCGGGAGGACCGCTCCGCGATCCACCGGCCGATCCCGTCGTGCCTGCCCGCCCGTGTCGGGCACCTACGGTGACCAGTGTACCGGTTTCCCCATCGGCGGACCCGGCGGCCCAGGGGCCGCCCCGACACCGGACCCCCGGGTGCGCCGGTCGCGCCAGGTCACCGAGGGCCATCGACCGGGCGGCACCGGTCAGGTGATCTGCACCACCAGCGCCACCGCGAGCCCGAGCAGGCTGAGCAGCAGGCCCGCTCCCCCGCAACTGAGGCCCGCCACGGCCAGGCCGCGCCCCGTGAACCGGACCGCCGGCGGCGGCGCCGGCCGCCGGATCTGCCGGCGGGCCAGCAGGCCGGCCACGATCGCGGCGCTACCGCCGAGTGCGCCGAGCACGGTGAACGCCCCGGCGGCCCAGGCGCCGCCGGGCTTCGGCCCGGCGATGCCGAAGCAGAAGACCAGCAGCGAGACCAGGATCGAGGCGATCCCGCTCACCAGCGCGCCGACGGCGAGCCCGGAGGTCACCGGGGGCACGTCGAGGTGGACCACGCCGAACGGGGTGCCGGGCACCGGGTCGACCCGCTTCGGCGGGCGCGGGGCCTCTCGCGGGGGCGGCGGCACCGCGCCCGGGCGCGGGCCGGCCGCCGGCGGCGCCGGGGCCCAGCCGCCGCCGTAGGGCGGGCCCCCGGGGAAGCCCGGCGGATTCCCCGGGTACGCCCCGGGCGCGGGCCACCCGCCGCCGGGGGCCGGCTGCGGCCCGGGGTACGGCCCGTACCCCGGCTGCGCGTAGGGCCCGGTGGGCTGGCCGGCGTACCCGGCCGGGGTGCCCGGGGCCGGCTGCCCGACGGGCGGATACGGGCCGGTCGGCACGGGGTGCGGGGCGACCGGCGGCGGAGCGTACCCGACGCTGGCGACCTCTGGCGGCACGCTCGGCCCCTCGTCGGCCCCGGCACCCGGCACGGCCCACGGGCTTGCGGGCTCGGTGCCCGGCGTCGACCCGGCGGGGTTGGGCCCGGTGACGGACCGGGTCGGGTCGCCTTCCGGCGGCGGGGCCGGTTCCGTCACGAGCGCCTCCTGTCCACATGGCTCGCCCGCCACCCGGCGGACATCGGCCAGGCTACCGTCGCGGGTCCCGGCGGCGGGGCCGGGCGCGAGCCGCTTCCCCCGCTCGGTCAGTCGAAGTTCGGGGCGTAGTCGTGCCCGAAGGGAGCGTCGGCGAGCCGGACCACCCCGATCACCACGGCCGCGACCACCGCGACCGCGGCCAGGACCAGGCCCGCCCAGGCCAGCTGCTCCCCGCGCCGCAACCGGTCCCCGCCGGTGAGGAACCCGCCCGAGGCGTACGCCTCCCGACGGGCCTGCCGCGCAAGGCACAGCGCGATGGTCGAGGGCACCACTCCGCCGACGAAGAACCCGGTCAACGCCCCGATCAGCCCCAGGGCGAAGACCGCGCGGGCCTTCGTCGAGCGGACCGGATCGGGGTCGAGCGGATGGCGCAACGCCTGGTGGGCGACGGGCACCTGCCCGGGCGCGGTCGTCATGCCCCCATCATGCCCCCACCCCACCCGGTCCGCCGGTCAGCGGGAGCAGACCAGCCTGGCATGCGGTGGCCCTAACGGTCGGCACCGACGGTCTCGGTCGGCTCGGCCGCCGGTGGGGCGGGCTCGTGGACCGACGGAACCGACGGTGGCGGGGCCAGCCGGTCGGCACGGAGCAGCAGCAGCGCGGCGGAGACCACAACGGCAGCCTGGGTCAGCAGCACCGCCCGGTAGTCGATCACCCCGATCAGATACGCCCCGAGCGCGATCGAGGCGGTCTGCGGGACAGTGGTGGTCAGCTCGAAGCCGGCGTACACGCGGCCCTGGAGCCGTTCGGGTGCGCTGCGTTGGAGGAGAGTGAGCAGCGCGATCGCCATGACGGTCAGCCCGGCGCCGGAGCTCACCCGGCCGACCAGGACCGGGCCGAGCAGCGGTGCGGCGGCCAGCGCGGCTCCCGCCGCCCAGGCGAGGAACGCCGCCGCGGCGACGCGTACCTCGCCGAACCGACGGACCGCAGCGGCGCTGGCCAGCCCGCCGAGGACGGCTCCGAGCCCCTGCGCCGCCTGGAGCACACCGAGGAACTCCGGGTCCCGGTGCAGCCCTCGGTCGACGACCGCGTACGCGGTGGACTCGCTGAAGCCCAGCACCAGGGCGAGGACCGCGGTGGCCAACGCCACCCGGCGCAGCAGCAGGTGGCCGGCGAGGTGCCGGATTCCGGCCGTCGCCTCCGCCGCCCAGTGCCGCAGCAGGCCACCGGTGCGGTCCGGACGTCGCGGAGTGGGATCCGGGACCTGGAGCGTCAGCAGCAGCGCAGCCGCGGCGACGAAGGTCGCCATGTCGAGCAGGGCCACCGCCGCCCCACCGAGCAGCGCGTACAGGCCGGCACCGGCGAGCGGGGCGAGCAGACGCAGGCTCTCCCGAACCGTACGCAGGAACGCGTTCGCGCTGGCCAGCAACTCACCGGGGAGCAGGCTCACCAGCAGCGCGGACTGCGCCGGCGCGATGACCAGGTTGAGGCAGCCGTACAGGAACATCACCGCGTAGATCACGGCCACCTGGCCGGGACCGCGGACCGCCAGCAGCGGCAGCAGCACAGCGGCGCCGGCCAGGTTCGCCACCACCAGCAGCCGGCGGCGCGGCACCCGGTCGGCGAGCAGACCGGCCAGCGGCGCCAGCAACGCCGGCAGGGTGAAGAAGAGAAAGGCCATACCGGCTGCCCCGTCGCTGCCGGTCAGATCCTTCACCCAGATGCCGCAGGCCAGCCACATCGAGCTGTCGCCGATCAGGGAGAGCGTCTGCCCGGCCAGGTAGCGGCGGGCGCGCCGGTCAGCGAGCAGGCGTCTCGTCGACATCCGACGCCTCCGGGGCCTGGGCGGGGTAGCCGAAGAAGAGCAACTCGACCGGTAGCGCCCCGGCCGGGCGGGCGGCGGCCTCGGTGCGCCGCCGGTCGAACCGCGCGGTGAACCCGGCCACCAGGTCCTGGTACGCGGCGACGAACTCGGCCAGCTCCGCCGCGGTGAGGTGGAAAAGGTGCTGCTGCCCGGTGGCCGCCTCGTACCACTCGCGGGGATAGGTGGGAGCGTCGTCGAGGAAGCGGCGTAGCCGCTGGACGTACCGGTCGAGCAGCACACGGTCGAGGGCCTGTGAGGCGCGGGTCCAGTCGGGGTCGTCCGGGCGGGCCGGCGCGGACCAGCCCGGGCGGGTCAGCCGCCAGGGCCGGGCCCTGCCGCGGCCGCCGCCGGCCTCCGCCACAAAGCCGTAGCGGGCGAGCTGCCGCAGGTGGAACGAGCAGGTGGTGGGGCTCTCCCCGATCAGCTCGCCGGCCTGGGTGGCGGTCAGCGGGCCGGCGCCCAGGGCCTCCATCAGGGCCAGCCGCACGGGATGGCTGAGCGCCCGCAGCTCGCGGGCGTCGGTGAGGGTGCGCGGTCCGTCCGTCTCCATGTCTTCGAGAATATTCTCTCGAGAGCTTTCTCTCGAGAGACATCTCTTCATATGGCGCACCCGAAGACGCGACGAGGCCCCCGGCGGACGCCGGGGGCCTCGTCGTTGCTGGTGCTTAGCGGTACGACCCGAAGTCGAAGTCGTCCAGCGGCACCGCCTGGCCGCTGGCCGGCCCGAAGCCGTAGTCGGTCTCCGGGTAGCCGGTCATCGAGTAGACCTTGGCCTTCGCCTCCTCGGTCGGCTCGACCCGGATGTTGCGGTACTTGCTGATGCCCGTACCGGCCGGGATGAGCTTACCGATGATCACGTTCTCCTTGAGGCCGATCAGCGAGTCGCTGCGGGCGTGGATCGCCGCGTCCGTCAGCACCCGGGTGGTCTCCTGGAAGGAGGCCGCCGACAGCCAGGAGTCCGTGGCCAGCGAGGCCTTGGTGATACCCATCAGCACCGGGCGACCCGCGGCGGGCTCGCCGCCCTCGGAGACGAGTCGGCGGTTCTCCGACTCGAACAGCGCCCGGTCGACCAGCACGCCCGGCAGGAACTCGGTCGAGCCGGAGTCGATGACCGTCACCCGCTTGAGCATCTGGCGGATGATGATCTCGATGTGCTTGTCGTGGATGAGCACACCCTGCGAGCGGTAGACCTCCTGGACCTCCTGGGTCAGGTGGACCTGGACCGCGCGCGGCCCGAGGATGCGCAGCAGCTCGTGCGGGTCGATGGTGCCCTCGGTGAGCTTCTCGCCGACCTCGACGTGATCGCCGTCGTGGGCCCGCAGGCGGACCCGCTTGGAGATCTTGTCGTAGACGATCTCGTCGCTGCCGTCGTCCGGCACCACGATGATCTTCCGCGACCGCTCGCCGTCCTCGATCCGGATCCGGCCCGGGGTGTCGGCGATGGGCGCCTTACCCTTCGGGATCCGGGCCTCGAAGATCTCCTGGACACGGGGCAGACCCTGGGTGATGTCCTCACCCGCGACGCCACCGGTGTGGAAGGTACGCATCGTCAGCTGCGTACCCGGCTCACCGATCGACTGGGCGGCGATGATGCCGACCGCCTCGCCGACGTCCACGGTCTTGCCGGTCGGCAGCGAACGGCCGTAGCACGCACCGCAGACGCCCAGCTTCGACTCGCAGGTGAGCACGCTGCGCACCCGGACGGACTCCACCCCGGCCGCGACGATCTTGTCGACCCCGATGGAGTTGATGTCCTGGCCCCGCTCGGCCACCACGGTGCCGTCCGGCCCCTTGATGTCGTCGGCCAGCGTACGGGCGTGCACGCTGGTCTCGGCGTGCTCGTGCACGACCAGCTGGCCGTCGAGCCGCTCGCCGATCTGCATCGGGATGGCGCGGTCGGTGCCGCAGTCCACCTCGCGGATGATGACGTCCTGCGAGACGTCCACCAGACGACGGGTCAGGTAACCCGAGTCGGCGGTACGCAGGGCGGTGTCCGCGAGACCCTTACGGGCACCGTGCGTGGAGATGAAGTACTCCAGCACGGACAGACCCTCCCGGTACGAGGCCTTGATGGGCCGCGGGATGATCTCACCCTTCGGGTTGGCCACCAGACCGCGGATCGCCGCGATCTGCCGGAGCTGGAGCAGGTTACCGCGGGCGCCCGAGTTGATCATCTTCCACAGCGGGTTCTCCTGCGGCAGCGCGGTGTCCATCTCCTTGGCGACCTCGTTGGTCGCCTTGGTCCAGATCTCGATGAGCTCGCCGCGGCGCTCCTCGGCGGTCATCAGACCACGCTGGTACTGCTTGTCGATCCGGTCGGCTTCCTTCTCGTACCGCTCCAGGATCTCCCGCTTGCGCGGCGGAGCGATGACGTCCTCCATACCGATGGTGACGCCGGACCAGGTGGCCCAGTGGAAGCCAGCCTCCTTGAGTCCGTCCAGGGTGGCCGCGAGGGCCACCTTCGGGAAGCGCTCGGCGAGGTCGTTGACGATCGCGGAGAGCTGGCCCTTGCGGATCTCGTAGTTCACGAAGCGGTAGCCCGGCGGCAGCGTCTCGTTGAACAGGACCCGGCCCAGGGTGGTCTCCACCGTCACCGGCTCGCCCTCGACCCAGCCCTCGGGCGCGACCCACGGCTCGGCGCCGGCGCCGTTGTCGACCCCGACGACGTCGCGCAGCCGGATCTTGACCGGGGTCTGCAGGTGCAGCTCGCCGTTGTCGTACGCCATCCGCGCCTCGGCGTCCGAGCTGAACGCCCGGCCCTCACCCTTGCCACCCGGGGTGAGGTGGGTGAGGTGGTAGAGGCCGATGACCATGTCCTGGGTGGGCATGGTGACCGGCTTGCCGTCGGCCGGCTTGAGGATGTTGTTCGACGACAGCATCAGGATCCGCGCCTCGGCCTGGGCCTCGGCGGACAGCGGCACGTGGACCGCCATCTGGTCACCGTCGAAGTCGGCGTTGAACGCGGTGCAGACCAGCGGGTGGATCTGGATGGCCTTGCCCTCGACCAGCTGCGGCTCGAAGGCCTGGATGCCCAGCCGGTGCAGGGTCGGCGCCCGGTTCAGCAGGACCGGGTGCTCGCCGATGACCTCCTCCAGCACGTCCCACACGACCGGCCGCTGCCGCTCGACCATCCGCTTGGCGGACTTGATGTTCTGCGCGTGGTTGAGGTCGACCAGCCGCTTCATCACGAACGGCTTGAACAGCTCCAGCGCCATCTGCTTGGGCAGGCCGCACTGGTGCAGCTTGAGCTTCGGGCCGACCACGATGACCGAACGGCCGGAGTAGTCGACGCGCTTGCCCAGCAGGTTCTGGCGGAACCGGCCCTGCTTGCCCTTGAGCATGTCGGAGAGCGACTTCAGCGGGCGGTTACCCGGACCGGTGACCGGCCGGCCACGACGGCCGTTGTCGAACAGCGCGTCGACGGCCTCCTGGAGCATCCGCTTCTCGTTGTTGACGATGATCTCGGGCGCGCCGAGGTCGATCAGCCGCTTGAGGCGGTTGTTCCGGTTGATCACCCGGCGGTACAGGTCGTTCAGGTCGGAGGTCGCGAAGCGGCCACCGTCCAGCTGCACCATCGGACGCAGGTCCGGCGGAATGACCGGGACGCAGTCCAGCACCATGCCGAGCGGCGAGTTGCGGGTGTTCTGGAACGCCGCGACGACCTTCAGCCGCTTGAGCGCCCGGATCTTCCGCTGCCCCTTGCCGGAGCGGATGGTCTCGCGCAGGCTCTCGGCCTCGGCGTCGAGGTCCATGTTCTGGACCAGCGCCTTGATGGCCTCGGCGCCCATGCTGCCGGTGAAGTACTCGCCGAACCGGTCCCGCAGCTCGCGGTAGAGCAGCTCGTCGGTGACCAGCTGCTTCGGCTCGAGCTTGCGGAAGGTGTCGAGAACCTCGTCGAGGCGGTCGATCTCGCGCTGGGCCCGGTCGCGGATCTGGCGCATCTCGCGCTCTCCGCCCTCCTTGACCTTGCGCCGGACGTCCGCCTTCGCGCCCTCGGCCTCCAGCTCGGCCAGGTCGGCCTCGAGCTTGGCGGCCCGCTTCTCGATCTCCGAGTCGCGGCTGTTCTCGGACTGCCGCTTCTCGGCCAGGATCTCGTTCTCGATGGTCGAGAGGTCGCGGTGACGCGCCTCGGCGTCCACGCTCGTCACGACGTACGAGGCGAAGTAGATGATCTTCTCGAGGTCCTTCGGGGCGAGGTCCAGCAGGTAGCCCAGCCGGCTCGGCACGCCCTTGAAGTACCAGATGTGGGTCACCGGAGCGGCCAGCTCGATGTGACCCATCCGCTCCCGGCGAACCTTGGAGCGGGTCACCTCGACGCCGCAGCGCTCGCAGATGATGCCCTTGAAGCGGACCCGCTTGTACTTACCGCAGTAGCACTCCCAGTCCCGCTGCGGACCGAAGATCTTCTCGCAGAAGAGCCCGTCCTTCTCCGGCTTCAGGGTGCGGTAGTTGATGGTCTCGGGCTTCTTGACCTCGCCGTGGGACCACTGACGGATGTCGTCAGCGGTGGCGAGGCCGATGCGCAGCTCGTCGAAGAAGTTGACGTCGAGCACTATGTCCCCTATGTCGTCGTCTGTACTGCTTAGCTAACCGGCGGGGTCGGGAGCCGGCGGACCGGCTCCCGACCGCTCGCCTCAGACCTCTTCGACCGAGCTCGGCTCGCGCCGGGACAGGTCGATGCCCAGCTCCTCCGCGGCCCGGAACACCTCGTCGTCGGTCTCGCGCATCTCCAGGGCCACACCGTCGCTGGAGAGCACCTCAACGTTGAGGCACAGCGACTGCAGCTCCTTGAGCAGCACCTTGAACGACTCCGGGATGCCCGGCTCGGGGATGTTCTCGCCCTTGACGATCGCCTCGTAGACCTTCACCCGGCCGAGGACGTCGTCGGACTTGATCGTCAGCAGCTCCTGCAGGGCGTATGCGGCGCCGTACGCCTGCATCGCCCAGCACTCCATCTCACCGAAGCGCTGGCCACCGAACTGCGCCTTACCGCCCAGCGGCTGCTGCGTGATCATCGAGTACGGGCCGGTCGACCGGGCGTGGATCTTGTCGTCGACCAGGTGGTTGAGCTTCAGGATGTAGATGTAGCCGACCGCGATCGGGTCCGGCAGCGGCTCGCCGGAGCGACCGTCGAACAGCTGCGCCTTGCCCGAGGAACCGATCAGCTGCTTGCCGTCCCGGTTGGGCAGGGTCGACGCGAGCAGACCGGAGATCTCCTCCTCGCGGGCACCGTCGAAGACCGGGGTGGCCACGTTGGTGTCCGGCTCGGACTCGTGCGCGTCGATCGAGCGGAGCTGGCGCTTCCACTCGGCGTCGTCGCCGTCGACGCTCCAGCCGGTCTTGGCCACCCACCCGAGGTGGGTCTCCAGGACCTGGCCGATGTTCATCCGGGACGGCACACCGAGCGGGTTCAGCACGATGTCGACCGGGGTGCCGTCCTCCAGGAACGGCATGTCCTCGATCGGCAGGATCTTGGAGATGACGCCCTTGTTGCCGTGGCGGCCCGCGAGCTTGTCACCGTCCTGGATCTTGCGCTTCTGGGCCACGTAGACCCGGACCAGCTCGTTGACGCCCGGGGGCAGCTCGTCGCCGTCCTCGCGGGAGAAGGTACGCACGCCGATGACCGTGCCGGTCTCACCGTGCGGCACCTTCAGCGAGGTGTCCCGGACCTCACGCGCCTTCTCCCCGAAGATCGCGCGGAGCAGCCGCTCCTCGGGCGTCAGCTCGGTCTCACCCTTCGGGGTGACCTTGCCGACCAGGATGTCGCCGGGGACGACCTCGGCGCCGATCCGGATGATGCCGCGCTCGTCGAGGTCAGCGAGCATCTCCTCGCTGACGTTCGGGATGTCGCGGGTGATCTCCTCCGGGCCGAGCTTGGTGTCCCGGGCGTCGACCTCGTGCTCCTCGATGTGGATCGAGGTGAGCACGTCCTGCTGCACGAGGCGCTGCGACAGGATGATCGCGTCCTCGTAGTTGTGGCCCTCCCAGGTCATGAACGCCACGAGCAGGTTGCGCCCGAGCGCCATCTCGCCCTCGTCGGTGCACGGACCGTCGGCGATGACCTGGCCGGCCTCGACGCGGTCGCCCTCGAAGACGACCGGCTTCTGGTTGACGCAGGAGCCGGCGTTGGAGCGGCGGAACTTGTGCAGCAGGTACGTCCGGCGGTGGCCGTCGTCCTGGTGGACCGTGATGTAGTCCGCGCAGAGGTCCTCGATCACACCGCCGACCTCGGCGACGACGACGTCACCGGCGTCCACGGCCGCGCGGTACTCCATGCCCGTACCGACCAGCGGGGACTCTGCCTTGACCAGCGGCACCGCCTGGCGCTGCATGTTGGCGCCCATCAGCGCACGGTTGGCGTCGTCGTGCTCGAGGAACGGGATCATCGCGGTCGCGACGGAGGTCATCTGCCGCGGCGAGACGTCCATGTAGTCCACGGCCTCCGGCGGCACGTCCTCGGTCTCACCGCCCTTACGGCGGACCAGGACGCGGTCCTCGGCGAACGACCCGTCGGACTTCAGCGGGGCGTTGGCCTGCGCCTTGACGAACCGGTCCTCCTCGTCCGCGGTCAGGTAGTCGATCTGGTCGGTGACCCGACCGTTGACGACCTTCCGGTACGGCGTCTCGATGAAGCCGAACGGGTTGACCCGGGCGAAGGTGGACAGGGCGCCGATCAGACCGATGTTCGGGCCTTCCGGCGTCTCGATCGGGCACATCCGGCCGTAGTGCGACGGGTGCACGTCCCGGACCTCGAAGCCGGCCCGCTCCCGGGACAGACCACCCGGGCCGAGCGCGCTCAGCCGGCGCCGGTGGGTCAGGCCCGCCAGCGGGTTGGTCTGGTCCATGAACTGGGACAGCTGCGACGTACCGAAGAACTCCTTGATCGCCGCCACCACCGGGCGGATGTTGATCAGGGTCTGCGGCGTGATCGCCTCGACGTCCTGGGTCGTCATCCGCTCCCGGACGACGCGCTCCATCCGGGACAGGCCGACCCGGACCTGGTTCTGGATCAGCTCGCCGACGGTACGCAGGCGACGGTTGCCGAAGTGGTCGATGTCGTCGGCCTCGTAGCCCTCCTCACCGGCGTGCAGCCGGCAGAGGTATTCCACGGTGGCGACGATGTCGTCCTCGGTCAGCGTGCCGGTGGTGATCGGCACGTCCACTTCGAGCTTCTTGTTGAACTTGTAGCGCCCGACCTTGGCGACGTCGTACCGCTTCGGGTTGAAGAAGAGGTTGTCGAGCAGGGTCTGGGCGTTCTCGCGGGTCGGCGGCTCGCCCGGACGGAGCTTGCGGTAGATGTCCAGCAGCGCCTCGTCCTGGCCGCCGATGTGGTCCTTCTCGAGCGTGGTCATCATCAGCTCGGACCAGCCGAACTTCTCGCGGATCTGCTCCGCCGACCACCCGATGGCCTTGAGCAGAACGGTGACGGCCTGCCGGCGCTTACGGTCGATGCGGACGCCGACCGTGTCGCGCTTGTCGATGTCGAACTCCAGCCAGGCACCCCGGCTCGGGATGACCTTGACGCTGGAGAGGTCGCGGTCGGAGGTCTTGTCCGGCTGCTTGTCGAAGTAGACGCCCGGCGAGCGGACGAGCTGGCTGACCACCACGCGCTCGGTGCCGTTGATGATGAAGGTGCCCTTCGGCGTCATCATCGGGAAGTCACCCATGAACACCGTCTGGCTCTTGATCTCGCCGGTGGTGTTGTTGGTGAACTCCGCCGTCACGAACAGCGGGGCGCAGTAGGTCAGGTCCTTCTCCTTGCATTCCTCGATCGAGGCCTTGACCTCGTCGAAGCGCGGAGCCGAGAAGGAGAGCGACATGGTGCCGGAGAAGTCCTCAATGGGACTGATCTCGTCGAGGATCTCCGCGAGACCCGAGCGTGCGTGCGGGTCGTCCGCCGACCGGCCCTGCCAAGCCTCGTTGCCGACCAGCCAGTCGAAGGACTCGTTCTGGATGGCAAGGAGGTTGGGGACCTCGAGGTGTTCGGTGATCCTGCCGAAAGAAACTCGGCGGGGCGCGAAAGCGCTCGACGTACGACTGGTCTTCGCAGGGCGGGAAGCTGCCAAGATGCGTCCTTCCGAGGACCGGTGCTGCATAACGGCTGGTACGCGTGCACTCCAATGACCCCACCAGAAATAGCCGTAAACGGACATTTCCGAGCAGGGGTCAAGTCGGAAGGCAGCGCAAACTAGCAGTGTAGCCGAGAGGCTAACCGCTGTCCAGCCCACCCCGCAGGTCGTCGCGGAACCTGCCTCGGGACTCGGAAAATCCGGTCTACCGGGCCGCTCGGAACGCGACGTTCCTGCCGGGCCGCTCGGGTCTCGCGGCGGTGGTGCTGCCGCTGTCATACCCGAGAGGTGGCCGTTGCAAGCGCGGAAGGTCTTGCTGGTGCCAGCGTGCCTGCCAGCCCGGTCCGCGTCAAGGGCCGGTTACCGGTCGGAGCGTCTTTCCCACCGACGGGCTACCCACGGACGCCGCCACAGGACCGGGCGCCGGACGCCGGACGCGCTGCTCACGCCACTGCCACCGGGCACCACCAACCACAGCGGGCGGCGATCCGTTCCCGGATCACCGCCCGCCACGACGCGGTGTGTGCCCCGGCTCACGCGAGCCGGACGCGCGTCAGATCGACCTCAAGGTCACTTGAGGGTGACCTTGGCGCCCTCGCCCTCGAGCTTGGCCTTGGCCTTCTCGGCGGTCTCCTTGTTGACCTTCTCCAGAACCGGCTTCGGCGCGGCCTCGACCAGGTCCTTGGCCTCCTTCAGGCCCAGGCCGGTCAGCTCACGCACGACCTTGATGACCTGGATCTTCTTGCCACCGTCGGCGTCGAGGACGACGTCGAACTCGTCCTTCTCCTCCTCGGCCGGCGCGGCCGCGGCACCCGGGGCGGCGGCGGCCACCGCGACCGGAGCCGCGGCGGTGACCTCGAAGGTCTCCTCGAACTGCTTCACGAACTCGGAGAGCTCGATCAGCGTCATCTCCTTGAACGCGTCGAGCAGCTCGTCGGTGCTGAGCTTCGCCATGTCTGGCGTCCTTTCCTGAATGGTTTAACTAAGAACGTGGGTGCGCCGCGGGGCCTCAGGCCGCCTCGGCGCCCTCCTTCTCGCGCTTGTCCGCCAAGGCGGCCGCCGCACGGGCGGCCTTGGAGAGCGGAGCCTGGAACAGGGCCGCGGCCTTGCTCAGGTTGCCCTTCATCGCGCCGGCCAGCTTGGCCAGCAGCACCTCACGGGACTCCAGGTCGGCGAGCTTCGTGACCTCGGCCGCGGAAATGGCCTTGCCCTCGAAGACACCGCCCTTGATGACGAGCTTCGGGTTGGCCTTCGCGAAGTCGCGAAGCCCCTTCGCCGCCTCGACGACGTCGCCCGAAACGAAAGTCAGCGCGGTAGGACCGGTGAACAGCTCGTCGAGGCCGGAGATGCCCGCCTCGGTCGCCGCACGCTTGGCCAGCGTGTTCTTCGCGACCGTGTAGCTGGTCTCCTTGCCGAGCGAGCGCCGCAGCTGGGTGAGCTGCGAAACCGTGAGCCCGCGATACTCGGTCAGCACGGTCGCCCCCGCGTTGCGGAAGCTCTCGGTCAGCTCGGCGACGGCCGTGGCCTTGTCGGCCCGGATCGGCTTGTCCGCCATGTCCCTCCTCTCTCGTTACTCGGAGCTGGTACGCCGGCGACGAGCGGAGGCTCGCGACGGCGGCGGAGGCATCACGACAACGAGAAAAGCCCCGGCGCAGGGCGCACGGGGCGAGGGCCGGCACAATGGGCGCGGTCGGCGGACCACACACAGCACCGATTTTCGCTTGCCGCCCTGCGCAGGTCGCCCGTCATCGCGGGACCTTCGACCGTGCCAGGGCACGGTGACCAGCGGTCTCTGGGTGGAACTACGGCACAAGGTTACGCGACGTGTCCCGGCAACGCCAAATCGCCCCCGACGTGCGCCCGGTCACCGCCGCCACCCGGGGACCGGCCGGGGCTCAGACGCGGGTGCGGCGACCCCGGGCGTAGCCGGCGAGCGCCACCGCCGACCAGGCCAGCGCCCAACCGGTCAACAGC
Organism: Micromonospora sp. SL4-19; assembly: GCF_047921475.1. Taxonomy (NCBI): domain Bacteria; kingdom Bacillati; phylum Actinomycetota; class Actinomycetes; order Micromonosporales; family Micromonosporaceae; genus Micromonospora; species Micromonospora sp. SL4-19. Next base: position 83,517 of record NZ_JBLROB010000012.1, on the reverse strand, counting down.
AGGCCGGTGGAGGCCGCCAGGTGACCGGTCAGCGCCCGCGCGGTCGGCAGCACCGGCGGCACCAGCCAGGGCGCCACCGAGCCGGACAGCCCGAGGACCAGGGCGCCGACCGCGCCCAGGACCAGCACGGCGACGCCGTAGCCGGCGCTGCGGGTGATCGCCCGGCTCGCCAGGGCGCCCAGCGCCACCGCCGCCGGCAGGGCGAGCAGGTGGGCCCAGACACCGAGGGCGATCCCGGCGAGCACCGACCGGCCCCCGAGCGAGGCCTCGCCGGTCACCCCGCCGACCAGCCACGGGAAGACCAGCGCGACGGCCACGGTGCCGAGCCCGGCCACCGCCGCCGCGAGCAGGCCGGCGGCCGGCTCCCGGGCCGGACCGACCACCACCCGGGCCAGCTTGCGCTGCACGTCCGGCTCCACGTCCAGCAGGATCTTCGTCTGCCAGGCCAGCACCGGGAAGAGCACCACCGCCGAGACGCCGTACGCCTCCGCCGGCTGGGCCCGGCCGCCACCGTAGAGGACGCCGAGGGCCAGCAGGCCGGCCAGGACCGGTGCCAGCGCCCGTCCGGTACGCAGGAAGCCCGCCAGGCGCAGCCGGACCAGCGCGGTCACCGGGCCACCTCCGGGGCGGGACCGGCACCGCCAGCCCCGCCGGTGGGCGTCGCCACGGCGCCGACCGGTGAGACGGGGCCGGCGACCGGGTCGGGTCGCGCGCCCGCGCCGTCGCGCGGTGGTTCGCCGGAGGCGGATGGGGAGTCGTGATCGGGCCGCGTGGCCGGAGGCGGGCCGGCGTGGTCGCGTACCCGGAGAACGTGGTGCCCGTCGGCGCGCAACCGGGCGACGGCGGCCGCGACCCGGGCGCCCGGGACCGCGAGCTCGACCACCGCCATGCCTCCGCCCCCGGACGGCTCCTGCTCGCTCACCGTGCCGTCGGTGACCGTCCACTGCCGGGCACCGGGCAGCCGGACCGTCTCACCCCGGTGATCACTGACCAGCACGATGCCGCCGTCGGTCAGCACCTCGTCGATCACCTCCGGCACCAGGTCGCGGGCGGCGGCGTCCAGCCCCTCCCAGGGCTCGTCGAGGACGAGCAGGCCGGGCGGTCGCAGCATCGCCTGGGCCAGACCGACCTTCTGGGCGGTGCCCTTCGACAGCTGGGGCAGCCCGACGTCCTGGAACCGGGCCAGGCCGAGTCGATCGACCCAGCGCCGCACCGACCGATCGGCCGCGGGCCCGGAGAGGCCGGCGACCCGCCCCATCGCGGTGAGGTAACGCGCCACGGTGAACGGCTGGTCGGCCGGGAACCGCTCCGGCACCCAGCCGACGACCCCGGGCCGGTCGACCACCCGGCCGCGAGTCGGCCGGAGCACCCCCGCGGCGAGTTGGAGCAGGGTGGACTTGCCCACGCCGTTGCGCCCGAGCACCACCGCCACCTCGCCCGGGCCGATCCGTACGCCTGCCTCACGCACCACCCACGGGCCACGCCGGTGGTACCGGAACGAGACGTCCTCCAGTCGCATGGGACGAGCCTGCCACGGCGGAAAGCCGAACGGGGCCCCGCCACGTGGGTGGCGGGGCCCCGTCAGGGCAGTCGTGCTCAGGCCTCGGCCGAAGCCTCGGTCAGGTTCTTCACCGCGTTCGGGTCGACCGGGACGCCCGGGCCCATGGTGGTGGTGAGGGTGACCTTCTTCAGGTACTTGCCCTTGGCCGCGGACGGCTTCGAGCGCAGCACCTCGTCCAGCACCGCCGCATAGTTGTCGATCAGCTGGGACTCGGAGAACGAGGCCTTGCCGATGATCAGGTGGAGGTTGGAGTGCTTGTCCACCCGGAAGGTGATCTTGCCGCCCTTGATGTCCGTGACGGCCTTGGTGACGTCCATGGTCACCGTGCCGGTCTTCGGGTTCGGCATCAGGCCGCGCGGGCCCAGGATCCGCGCGATCCGGCCGATCTTGGCCATCTGGTCGGGCGTGGCGATCGCCGCGTCGAAGTCCAGCCAACCGCCCTGGATACGGGCGACCAGCTCGTCGGTGCCCACCTCGTCCGCACCCGCGGCGGCGGCCTCCTCGGCCTTCGCGCCGGCGGCGAAGACGATCACGCGGGCGGTCTTACCGGTGCCGTGGGGCAGGTTGACCGTGCCGCGAACCATCTGGTCCGCCTTGCGGGGGTCGACGCCGAGGCGCATGGCGACCTCGACCGTGGCGTCGAACTTGACGTTGGTGGTCTCCTTGGCCAGCTTGACGGCCTCGGCGGGAGAGTAGAGCTTCGACCGGTCGATGACCTCGGCGGCCTTGCGGTAGCTCTTGCTGCGCTGCATTTCTCGTTACTCCTGTGGTCTATGGCGGGCGCGCGGCGTCCGCGGCCCTCCCACGAACTGATCGGGTGGAGCGGTGACCGAGAGGTCAGTCGGAGACGGTCAGGCCCATCGACCGGGCGGTGCCGGCGATGATCTTCTCAGCCTGCTCGACGTCGTTGGCGTTGAGATCGGCCATCTTCTTCTCGGCGATCTCGCGCAGCTGGGCGCGGGTCACCGAGCCGACCTTCTGCGTGTGCGGGACGCCCGAGCCCTTCTGCACGCCGGCGGCCTTGATCAGCAGCCGGGCGGCGGGCGGGGTCTTCAGCACGAAGGTGAAGGTGCGGTCCTCGTAGACGCTGATCTCGGCGGGGACGATGTCACCGCGCTGCGACTCGGTCTGCGCGTTGTAGGACTTGCAGAACTCCATGATGTTCACGCCGTGCTGGCCGAGCGCGGGGCCGACCGGCGGCGCCGGGGTGGCCTGGCCCGCCGGCAGCTGAAGCGTGAACGTCTTGACGAGCTTCTTCTTCGGAGGCATGTCTCTTCCTGGGGCTTGGAACTGGGATTTTCGCCGGCCCGCGGGCGCGCACGGTCAGCGCGGTGCGGACAGCCGACGTTCTAGGGTAGCGCAACCGTCCACCGCCCCATCGGCCGAGGTCCGGCAGGACGGCGAAACGACAAACCGGCGGCAGGCCGGGAGCCCACCGCCGGTGCGTCGTACGTCAGATCTTGGTGACCTGGTTGAAGTTGAGCTCGACCGGGGTCTCCCGGCCGAAGATCGACACCAGCACCTTGAGCTTCTGCTGATCGGCGTTGATCTCGCTGATCGTCGCCGGCAGCGACGCGAAGGCGCCGTCGGTGACGGTGACCGAGTCGCCGACCTCGAAGTCGAGGACCTTGACCTCGGGCTTCGCCTTCTTCTGCTCGGTCTCGACCGCCGGGGCCAGCCACTTCAGCACCTCGTCGAGGCTCAGCGGCGCCGGCCGGTCGGCCCGGTCGGTCGCGCCGACGAAGCCGGTGACTCCGGGCGTGTTCCGGACGCAGGAGTAGGACTCCGCGGTCAGCTCCATCCGGACCAGGATGTAGCCCGGGAAGACCTTCGCCTGGACCTGCGACCGCTTGCCGTTCTTGACCTCGACCTCTTCCCGGGTCGGCACCTCGACCTGGTAGATGAAGTCCTCCATGTCGAGGGAGGTGATCCGGGTCTCGAGGTTGGTCTTGACCTTGTTCTCGTAACCGGCGTACGAGTGCACCACGTACCAGTCGCCGGGGGCGTAGCGCAGCTTCTGGCGCAGCTCGGCGACCGGGTCGAAGTGCTCGTCCGGGGCAGGCTCAGTGGTCGGGAATTCCGGCTCGCTGGCGGCCTCGACCGACTCATCGTTGGCCGCCGTCGCCACCGTGGACTGCTCGCCCCGGGTCTCGGCGGTCTCGTCGTACTCAGGCACGCTCGCTCACTTCCGTCACTATCGCTGTTGGCCCGTCAGCTGGGGTTGCCGAAGACGAACAGCACCGCCTTCGCGAAGCCGTAGTCCAGGCCGGCCACGATCGCCAGCATCACCGCGACGAAGGTGACCACCACAGCCGTGTAGGTCAGCAGCTCCTTGCGGGTCGGCCAGATGACCTTACGCAGCTCAGCCACGACCTCGCGGAAGAACCGCGCGATGCGGGCGAAAAGCCCGATCCGCTCGGTGTCCTTACGGGTCTTCCGGCCCTCGGTCGACTCAGCGCGCGCCCGCTTGCGGGTGGCGGTGCCGCCCCGGGAGACCGACTCGTCCGCGCCGGTGGCGTCGTCGTCGGCCGTGTCGTCGTCGGCGGTGTCGTCGACGACCGCGTCCTCCGGCAGACGCTCGTCGCCGGCGTCCTCGCCGCGCCGCTTGTTCTCGGCCACTTCGCCCTCCGTGCGGGATCTCGGGTCGCACGCCGATGAGCGTGCGCGGCGTGTGGTCACGCCGGCCGGACCAAACCGTCCCGCGACGGGCCGCGGCCGGCGGACCGACCGGGAGGGCCCGAATGCCTCGGAACCACCCCGCCGGTGCCACCACCACGAGCCGAACGCCGCCGTACGACGGCGCGACCCACGGGAACGGTCAGGCCTGAGGCGCAGGGGTGACAGGACTTGAACCTGCAGCCTGCGGTTTTGGAGACCGCTGCTCTGCCAATTGAGCTACACCCCTGTGCGGCAACCCACCCCACCCGAGCACGAGGTGCCGGGCGGGGTCACTTGCCCCACGGCGGACCAGTGTACGGGTAGTCGGGCGACTTTCCCAACCGGTCTGCTCCTAGCGCGTCGACCGGCTGGTCAGCCGGGCGTCCGGATGGTCGCCCGAGCCTGCGACAGCACCTTCTCCCCCAGGCAGGTCGCGGTGATGTCGAGCCTGGTCAGGCCCGCCTCGGTGACCTCCTTGACCACAGCGTTGACCTCGATCTCGGTGCCCTCGTCGGTGTCCGGAACGACCACCGGGCGAGTGAACCGGACACCGAAGTCGACCACCGCGTCCGGCGCGCCGGCCCAGGCGGTGACCGCCCGGCCGACCAGCGCCATGGTGAACATGCCGTGGGCGATGACCCCGGGCAGACCCACCTTCGTGGCGGTGCGGTCGCTCCAGTGGATCGGGTTGAAGTCGCCCGAGGCGCCCGCGTAGCGGACCAGGTCCGCGCGAGTCACCCGGAACGTCTGGGTGGGCAGTTCCACGGTCAGGCCTCCCCGCGTACGACGATCTTGGACCAGACGGCCACCACCTGCTCGCCGGCGACGGTGCGCACGTCGGTGCGGGTGGTCAGGAAGCCGTGCCCGCCCCGGCTGTTGACCTCTTCGATGGTGTTGACGCAGACCAGCTCGTCCCCGGCCACCACCGGCCGGGTGTACGCGAAGCGCTGGTCGCCGTGGACGACCCGGCTGTAGTCGACGCCCAGCGCCGGGTCCTCGATGATCTGCCGGCTGGCGGCCATGGTCAGGGCCACCGGGAAGGTCGGTGGGGCCACCACGTCAGGGTGGCCGAGCGACCGGGCGGCCTCCGGGTCGTGGTACGCCGGGTCGGTGGCGCCGATGGCGGTGGCGAACTCGCGGATCTTTTCTCGGCCCACCTGGTAGGGGGCGGTCGGCGGGTACGTCCGGCCGACGAAGGACGGGTCCAGGGACATGCCGCGAACCTACACGGAACACGCGAAAGCCGACCCGGACGGGCCAGCGGCTCGGGGCCGCCGTCCGTGCGGATCGGCTTTCGGGATGCTGTGGGACCGCGCCGGCAGGGCCGGCTACGGGTCAGCGGGTCTCGCGGTGGACCGTGTGCCGGCCGTCGCGCGGGCAGAACTTCTTCAGCTCGATGCGGTCCGGGTCGTTACGACGGTTCTTGCGCGTGATGTAGTTGCGCTCCTTGCACTCCACACACGCCAAAGTGATCTTCGGCCGGACATCGGTCGCCTTCGCCACGGCGGAGTGCCTTCCTCGCTAACGGGTAACAACTACGGCGCATCAGCCTACGCGCTGGCTGCGCGGACATGCAAAGTGGGCGCCTGCGGCGCCCAACCCACCGACCACCGGAATGCCCGGAGGACGAGAGTAGCGGTGGCCGGACTTGAACCGGCGACACAGCGATTATGAGCCGCTTGCTCTGCCATCTGAGCTACACCGCCGTGGCGGGTCCAGCCGGACCCTTTGAGCCCCCTTACGGAATCGAACCGTAGACCTTCTCCTTACCATGGAGACGCTCTGCCGACTGAGCTAAGGGGGCCTACCCGATCACCCCGTGGGGTGTCGCGCAGGAGAAACAGTACACGACCTCGCCGCCGAGGTGAAATCGGATCCCCCCGTGCCCCGTCGGCGCAGCTCAGGGCACCACGCGCAGGCGAGGCAGCTCGCCGGCGGGGCTGGCCTCCGGGTCGATCTGGGCGCCGTACCAGGCCTCCAGCCGCTCGTACGGCAGCGGCCGGCTGAACAGGAAACCCTGGCCGATCTCGCAGCCGATGTCCTGGAGCAGCTCCAGGGTCAGCTCGCTCTCCACGCCCTCGGCCACCACGGCCAGGCCGAACTGCTGAGAGAGGGTCACCACGGCGTTCACGATCGCCAGGTCACCCGGATCGGTCGCCATCCCCTGCACGAACGAGCGGTCGACCTTCACCTCGTGCACCGGCAGCCGGCGCAGCTGGGCCAGGGACGAGTTCCCGGTGCCGAAGTCGTCCACCGAGAGCCGGACACCGAGGTCGCGCAGGCGCCGCAGGGTGGGTATCGGACGTTCGGTGCCGTCCAGCACCCCGGACTCGGTGATCTCCAGGGTGAGCCGCTGCGGCGGTACGCCGTACTCCTCGAGCAGCTCCCGTACCAGCGCGGGGAAGTGCTGGTCGGTGAGGGTACGGGCGGCCAGGTTGACCGCCACGGCGAGCGGCTGCTCCCCGTGGCCCCAGTCCCGGCTGCGCCGCAGGCTCTCGCGGAGCACGAACTCGGTGAGCCGGCCCAGCTGGCCGGTGTGCTCGGCCACCGCGACGAAGTCCTCCGGGGCCACCGCGCCGTGGGCCGGGTGCTCCCAGCGGGCCAGGCACTCCACCCCGATCAGGCGCCGGTCCCGCAGCGTCACCTTGGGTTGGAAGTAGACCTCCAGCTCGCCGTCGTTCAAGGCCCGGCGCAGATCACCGGCGAGGCCCAGCCGACGCAGCGACCGAGACTCCAGCGCCGGGCTGTAGGGCAGGACGCTGCCCGGGACCGACTTCGCCGCCGTCGCGGCCAGGTCCACCCGCTGCAGCAGGGTCACCGCGTCGCTGCCGTGATCCGGGTGCACGGCCACCCCGACGGCGGTGTTCACGTCCAGGGTGAGGGCGCCGAAGACCATCTCGTCGCGGATCTGCTCGCGCAGCTGCCCAGCCAACTCCAACGCCGCCTCGGCGCTCTCCAGGCGCAGCGTCACCAGAAACTCGTCGCCGCCGGCCCGGCCGACCAGCGCCGAGGAGGGCACACAGGCGCACAGCCGCTTGGCGACCTCGACGAGGACCTTGTCACCGGCCGCGTGGCCGAGCGACTCGTTGACCTGGCGCAGCCGGTCGACGTCGAACAGCAGCAGCGCCACCACCTCGCCCGGCACCGCGATCTTGACCGCCTCAGCCACCGCCGCGGTGACCCGCCGCCGGTTGGGCAGCTTGGTCAGCGTGTCGTGGTCGGCGTCGTGTCGGAGCCGGTCGACCAGACGGGCGTTCTCCAGGGCGACGGCGGCGTGCGCCGCAACCGTCTCCAGCAGCGGCACGTCAGTCCGCACGAAGGAGTTGCTGGCGCCGAGCCGGTTGGCCACCTCCAGCGTGCCGACGACCGCCTGGCCCGACCGCAGCGGGACAGCGATCACATCCTTGACACCCTGGTCCGACAACGCGGCACGCAGCCCGGCGTCGGAGACCGGACCACGCCCCAGGACGAGCGTTTGGCCCTCCTGGCGGACCCGCTCCCGCAGCGCGGGCGGGGTGGGGGCCACATCGAGCAGCCCGGAGTCGGCGATCCGGGAGGTCAGCAGGACCTCCGGATGCCGGCCCTGGGCGGGCAGCCAGAGAGTGGCGTACTCCGCCTGCATGAGGGTGCGCACCCGCGGGAGCAGGGCGTCGGCGAGGGCACCGTCCTGACCGCTGCCACCGACCGCTCGGCTCAGTTCGTACATGTCGGCGAGCGTCCGGTGCTGCCGGAAGAACTGGGCGTACGCCCGGTAAACCAGGGTCAGCGCGGCGGTCAGCGCCGCCAACAGGAGCAGCGACCACCAGTTGGAGTCGATCAGGATCAGGATGATCAGGCCGGCAACGATGTTTATGGCCGGGGCGATGAACAGCGGCAGCGACCTCCGGAAGGCATCCCAGCCCGTCTGCCAGCCCTGCAGGAGCGTGTACATGCCGGCTATCGAGGTGATGCTGACCAGGTTCACCATGATGGCGACCGTGAAGAGCGTCAGCCAGGTACGCGGCCCGACTCCCTCGACGGGCGGGAACGCCTGTAGCAGCAGGACGGCCAGGGAGGACCCTGCGGCCGCCCGGGCCACGTTGAACCACAGCTTGGTGGTGCCCATCCGATGCCACAGATGAGTGGCGACCGCCGCCAGGGTGTAGATGACGACGACCGTGAGCGGTGGGATCAGATAGAACGCGAGGACGAGCGGGATCTCGGTGAGGGCTACACCGACCGACTGGCGCCGGACGGTGAAGTTGAGCAGCGGCAACCCGGCAGCCACCATCACGACCAGCAGCAGCACAGCCAGCGGCCAGTCACCGAACGGCGGGCGGGCGATCAGGCTCGTGACCGTCGAGCACACGACGGCAAACAGGAACAGTGGGCCGGTGATCAGCCAGGCGTGATCCGTCGAACGGGAACGCCTGGTGCCCGGTCCCGTCATGCCGTTCCCTTCGTCGGCCCCTCGACTGCCTCAGCGGGAAGCTGATCCGTCAGCGAGGGGAAGGCATGTTCCAGACGAAGTCCAAGGCCCGCGCCTCGCCCACCTGGGCACCACCGGCCACGACGATGCCGCCGAGTATAGCCGTGAGTGTCAGGAACGAGCCAATCAGCCGGCCCAGCCTACGACCAGACATGTTTGCTCCTGTCGGGGATGAGTCACAGGGATGGTGCAGGTTCCACGATCGTGCCACAGGGCCGGCACCCAGAAAAGCTGTGGAAGCAGCCCCGAACCGACCGTCGCGAAGGTTCCGCCGTTCGGTCCAGAGTCCCGGGGGAACGGCCAGCGAGATCAGGGGGCGACGAGCCGCTAACCACTTCGTCCACTGCGGAATCCGACCTTCACCACGAACAGATCAAACCCCATGAAAATCCTGCTCACCCTGGCGCCGCGCCACGATCCCGCGGCACACAGTCGGAGGACGCCGTCGACTCCGACACATAGACCACCATACCTGGATATCACCGGAGCACCAGCGGATGGTTCCACTCATTCACGTCGAACGGCCCATCCCCCGGCCGGTGCCGTCAGCCAACGAAGAGCCATCGATCCCGAGGTGGGCGCACCGTGCCCGAGCTGGAAGCGTTCTTCGGATGCATGTCCTACGCCGCGCTGCGGCCGGAGGAAGTGCTCCACCTGCGGGAAGACGAGGACGAGCTGCCCGCCCAGCGCGCGGGGGTGGGGCGTGCTGCACCAGACCGGCTCGACGGTGGGCGCGGGCCGGGAGTGGGCGACGGGAACGACACCGCCGAGGACCGGGGGCTGAAACACCGAGCAAGGGCGGCCACGCGAGACGCGCCGGTGCCGCCGGCGCTCGTGCGGCTACTCGACCACCACCCGCACCTGCTCGCAGGCGACGATCATCCGTAGCGGTGGGAGCTGCGCAAGGACAACGGCGGGTGGCGTGTGTGGTCCGTCGAACTGCCTCCGTGGTGCGGGGTGCACGTGCGGGGCCGACGGCTGCCAACGATGAGAACCAGGACGTGAGGGGCAAGCCGCGGTGACTCAGCTCAGTGCCAACAGGGCGGCCCCGCCAGTCCGATTCGCACTAATTCCTGCCGGCTGGGTCCTCGCCGGATGGACGTGAACATCTGGCAGGTTCAGCACGACATCCAGGCCCTCGTCCACGCTGACCACCGGCTGATCGACCGCGCGGACGCGGCCCGCTTCCTCGTCGCGGTCAAGGAGCGGCTGGAGGCCGGCAACTTCGAGGCCGAGCTGGGGCTCTGACGCCCTTCGTTGTATCGGAATCCGACGCGGGTACGCCCGGCCGCTGAAAGACTCGTCCGGTGAGCGGCTTCGGGAGGAGTCTCGGGCCGGCGGTGCCGGTGGCCCCCGCGGCCCGGGTGGACCGGTTCGAGGTCTTCTTCGACCTGGTCTTCGTCTTCTCGTTCTTCATCATCACCCGGTCCACGGCGCGGGAGGTCACCGGCGGGGCGCTGTTTCACGCCCTGCTGGTCCTCGCCGTGCTCTGGTGGGCGTGGGTGTTGCACAGCCTGGTCGCCGCCCGGGTCCGGCTCGGCGAGGGTTTCGTGCCGGTGCTGATGACAGTCGGCATGGCGGCACTGTTCACCTTCGCCCTGTCGCTGCCACAGGCGTTCCGGGATGTGCGGGGCGCCGCCGGGCCGATTGTGGCTGCGGTCAGCTACATCGTGTTCCGCCTGGTGCACCTGCTGCTCTTCCTCTACGCAGTGCGGGACAGCCCGAACGATCGCCGGCAGTTCTTGCGGTTCGCCCCGGAGTTGGTGGGCAGCACCCTGCTGCTGCTCGCCGCCGCGCTGATCCCTACGGCCCTGGACGGCTCCGCCGCGGCGCCACTCGTCCGGGACGGGCTGTGGGCCCTGGTCGTGCTGCTCCAATACGGCGGCGGCCAACTCGGCACCTGGGGCTGGGACGTCGCCTCGGCCGAGCACTGGACCGAACGGTACGACCTGATCCTGATCATCGCCCTGGGCGAGTCGGTCATCTCGGTCGGCGTCGGGAGCAACCTGATCGGGCAGCCGCCCACACCGGCGGCCGTGGGTGCGGCGGTGCTCGGCATCTTCTTCACCGCCGCGCTCTGGTGGGCGCACTACGACATGATCGGGCCATCCGCCCGGATCACCCTGCACGCGGCACAGGGTCACCCCCGGGTCACCATGGCCCGGGACGCCTACGCGTACTGCTACCTGCCGATGATCGCCGGCATCATCCTCTTCGCACTCGGCGCCGAGGAGATCGTCAGCCAGATCACCAACCCGAACGTATCCAACTTGCTACCAGCACGCGGCCCCGCCGAGCCGCTGCTCTTCGGCGGCGTGTTCCTGTATCTCGTCGGCAACATGCTCTTCCAGTGGCGGACCCTGCACACCCTGAGCTGGACCCGGGTGGCCACGCTAGGGCTGCTTGCCATCTGCCCCCCGCTGGTCGACCGGCTACCGGCGCTGGCAACCATGGCACTGCTGACCGCCATCTGCGTGGGCATGGTGGCCGCCGAGGTGGTCATCTTCGGGGAAGGCAGGACGGCGCTGCGCCGGCTGATCCTCGAGGAACGGGCCAGCCACGAGGCGCACGAGGCCGCCTACCGAGCCCGCTGGCACGAGCCGAACGACCCGGACGAGGGCGAGTGACGCCCTGCCGGCTCGGGCTGCCGTGACGCGGCGAGCCGGCTCGGCTCACGTGAAGAGTGCCTGCAACATGAGCCCGGTGACCGCGACGGTGAGCGACAGCAGGCCGCCGAGGATCAGCGGCCGGATTCCCGACCGACGCAGCTCACGGGTGGACAGTCAGCCGGCCCGAACCCCACGCCCCGCCCCGCGCGTCACCCCTGGGCCAGTGAGGTGACCCGGTGACGAGTCCGGAGATGACCAGGGCCAGGCGGACACGCTCTCACCCGTTCTCGACGTTCATGGGCACCAGGATGCCGGAGGGCACAGCTCACCGGCGCCATCTGAGTCAGTCAGGAGTCGCGCTCACCGTGCCCACCCGATCAGATATCGCAGCGGCTCTCCTGGAAGCCCCGCCGGTCCAACCGACTCACCCCCGACCGTCTCCGCCGCGGATGCCTTCGATCGAAGACCCCTGCCGGCCAGGGCAACGAATTCACGGAGGGGCGGCCCAGGACGGCCACTGGGATCCAAACCTGCCCGGCATGTCACCCCCACGACGTCCGCAAGATCATCAGCGAGGCGACGGCCTGAAGGATCACCGACAACACGGGGAGAGCAGGCTAGGACATGGTCCGATGCCTACCTCCCGGAGGTGACCGGGTCGAAAACGGTGGCCGATGTAAGAAACGGCGCGCCCGAGACATTTCCTGGTGACGGAGAAACTCTGACAGGAAGGGCCGAAGCCAGTGCCAGATCCCCAACCGGACGATCATTTCAACGCTGTGTACCAGGCGCACTACCGGCAGGTGTATGCGTATGCCGTCACGCGCGCCGGTCGTCAGCTGGCCGATGAGGTCGTGGCCGAGACGTTCCTGGTGGCGTGGCGGCGGCTGCCGGAGCTGCCGAGGGCAACGCCGCTGCCATGGCTGCTTGCCGTCGCCCGCAACGTCGTGAGTGAGCGATACCGCGCGGAGGAACGGCAGCAGGCCGTCGCTGCCGAAATGCGCGCGTGGATCACCGAAGAGGAGTTCTCCGTCGCCGACGTGGCAGACGGCGTCGCCGAGCGGGCTGCGGTGCTCACGGCTCTGGCCCAATTGTCCGACGGCGACCGCGAATTGTTGACGCTGGTTGCCTGGCATGGGCTGGCGCCAGGTCACGCAGCTCGGGTCCTCGGCTGCTCTACAGCGACGTACTACGTGCGACTGCATCGCGCCCGGCGTCACTTGAAGGACGCCATGGCTGCCGCCACCGAACCGGAATTGCCTCGACCCGCCGCCACACTCGTCCCAAAGGAGTCCATCCGATGAGCCGCTCACCAAATGTTGTGGACCTGCTTGCCAAGGCCCGGCCGGCACGACTGGACCCACCACCGAACGGGGCCGAGCACACCGCACGAGCCGTTGCCGGCATCATGGCCAACGATTCGGCCGCCGAAGGGCGCGCCGCGCTCGACCAGCTCCGCAGGCCCAGGCGTCGGCGGGTGGCGTTGCTCGGGTCGGTGGGGGTGGCCGCGGCGGCCGTCACCGCCGTCGCGGTGGCCGTGGCCGTGCCAGGCGCCGCTCCTCGCAATGCACCCGATGCCGCACCCGGTATGGCGTCGCCGGCCCCGCAGAGGCCGATGGATGCTAGCCGGTTGTTGCTCGTGGCAGCCGAACGCAGCGACAAAGCCCCGCCGGCCGGCGGGCGCTATCTGACCATCCAGACGGAGAGCGGCTTCGCGGTGCCGATCGAGGCCGCCGACGGCACGTACACCATGTTCGACAGGAGCGGTAGCCAGTACTGGCTGGCCCGCTCCAGCGCCGCGCCCAGTTGGGTTATTGCGCAGTCGCTCGGCGCTGCGCCCGCCACGCCAAGTGATGAGGCCGCCTGGCGCCGCAACGGGTCCCCGGCCGTCATAAGGATCACCAAGCCGAAGCCGTTCGACCTGCAGATCGCCCCAGGCAAGGTCCACGGCAACACGGTCGACGCAGCGCACCTCTTCGCCCTCGGCGACCGAAACGTGTCGCAGGCACAACTCGATGCGCTGCCGACTGACCCGGTTGCCCTCCGCGGCGCATTGCTCAGCCGCTTTGACGGGGGAGGCAGCGACATGCCCACCGACCGCGACCAGTGGCTGCTCACCGTCGCCGCCCACGTGGTGATCGACCTGCCAGTCAGCAACGAGGTTCGCGCCGCCGCATACCGCATGCTCGCCACGTTGCCCCGGGTGCGCGGGCTGGGAGTCGTGCACGACATGCACGGCCGGCCCGGGCAGGCGATCGCGTTCACGCAGGACAGCCCCGGGAACGGCCGCTTTGAGGTGCGTCTGATCATCGACCCGGACACCGGGCAGGCCCTAGCCAAGGAGATGCGCGCGGTGGAGCCGCATGGCCCGTGGTCGTGGATCGCGCCGGGCACGCTGTCCACGTATCAGCTGGTACTCGTATCGAAAACCACCAACGACAACCCGCCGACGGTGGACGTCAAGAACTGACCTCCTGAACACCCGGCCGGCGTGCCGATGGTCGGTGTCGTACCACGTGTATGAGGCCTGCTCCGCGGCAACCGCTGCTCGACCAAGGTCGTTATCGCTGTGACGAGTGCCGTGGCAAGGTGGTCGACGATCACGGCTCCCCCCTTCGGCACTGAATGCAGCCCACTCCGGCGAAGCCCGGTACCAGCACCCGCCTGCTGATTGTCGGAGACCGCACGTACCCTGTGCTCCTAACCCGGCCGGTCTCAGCCACCCTTCATGGGACAGCGCGGCCACGGGGGGTGGGTATGGAAGGTCCCCGGAGCGATCCCGGGACTGGATGGAGAAAGTCCCCCGCGACCCACCCCCCGCCACGCGCGAGATCGAGTACCGGGGGCGTGATCCGTGATTCTCGGGGAACCGATGATCCAACGTGCCCGTTGCGTGCCCGATCGGCCGGTCGAGCAGGGGCAACAACGGTCAACCGCGACGAGAGACGACAAAGGCCCCTGACTTGCGTTTTCGCAGGTCAGGGGCCTTTGCCAGTCCCTGGTGGCGGGTAGAGGATTCGAACCTCTGTAGCTTTCGCGACGGATTTACAGTCCGCTCCCATTGGCCGCTCGGGCAACCCGCCAGGGCGTGCCACCGCGTAGAACGCGGCAGCGGAAGCAAGGATAGCGGTTGCCCCCGGGACTACCGCAACCGGGTACCGTCAGGGGGTCCCACCGCTGGTCAGCGGGGGACGGAACAGGACAGACCGCCGGACAGCAGGAGCATGAGCATGGCAGCGAACCCGTCGTTCGACATCGTGAGCAAGGTCGACCGGCAGGAGGTCGACAACGCCCTCCGCCAGGCGGAGAAGGAGCTCGCGACGCGGTTCGACTTCCGCGGCACCGGGGCGGAGATCTCCTGGTCGGGGGAGGAGGCGATCAGCCTCCAGGCGGAGACCGAGGAGCGGGTCCGGGCCGCCCTGGACGTCTTCAAGGAGAAGCTGGTCAAGCGAAACATCTCGCTCAAGTCGCTGGACGCCGGCGACCCGCGCTCCTCGGGCAAGATCTTCAAGATCGATGCGAAGGTGATCCAGGGCATCGACTCGGACAAGGCCAAGTCGATCAGCAAGAAGATCCGGGACGAGGGCCCGAAGGGCGTCCAGGCGCAGATCCAGGGCGACCAGCTCCGGGTCACCGGCAAGAAGAAGGACGACCTCCAGGCCGTCATCGCGCTGCTCAAGGGCGAGGACTTCGGAATCGCCCTTCAGTTCACCAACTACCGGTAGGCCTCAACCGCACTGTCCGGTCACCTACTGTGACCTGGGCGGCGGGCATCGTCGCCAACGGTCGTCGTTCGTCATCACTGACTGACGATCGACGACCTGGCGACGGCCTGGCAAGGTGGGTCGCGGACCGATGGCGGCCAGAAGCGGCCGTCCGGCGAAGGCTGCACCAGGAGGTTCAGCGCAGTGGCGCCTGCTCAGGACACGCTCCGGGAGATGCTGCGCCTGGTCGTGGCCCCGGCGTTGCGAGGCGCCGGTCTCAAGGGCTCCGGCACGCGGTATCGGCTGGATGGCGAGACGACGTGGGCGCGGATCGGATTCCGGTCTTCGCAATACAACCATGCCGATCTGGTCGAGTTCACGGTGAACCTCTGCGTCGTCGGCAGGCTTGCGTGGGAGTCGGCTCGCCGTGAGCGGCCGCATCTCCCCAAGGAGCCATCCCCGAACACCTTCTACGGGCCGTTGGTCTGGAATCACCGCATCGGGCGGCTCATGCCCTCTGGCCGGGATGAATGGTGGCGGCTGGATCGGCACAGCGACCCAGACGCAGTCGGAAAGAGCGTGGTAGCCGCGCTGCTGGACCACGGGCTTCCCGCCATGCGACGGGAACTGGCACGACCGGCCCCGGCCGCCAGAGCGAAGCCGGCTGGTTCGTCAACGCAAGCGGCCTGAGCTCACGGCATGGCGAAGGTCCTGATCACCGGGATGTCGGGCACCGGCAAGTCAACCGTGCTGCAGATCCTCGCCTCGCGCGGACACCGCACCGTCGATACCGACACCGACCAGTGGAGCCACTGGGTGACGCTGCCGGACGGATCGTCGGACTGGATCTGGCGCGAGCAGGCCATCGGCGACCTACTCGCCCGCCACCGCACCGGCAACCTGTTCGTGGCCGGTTGCAAGAGCAACCAGGGCAGGTTCTACCCGCAGTTCGACCACATCGTCCTGCTCAGCGCCCCCGCCGACGTGCTGCTGACCCGCATCGCCACCCGCACGAACAACCCCTACGGCAAGCGACCCGAAGAACGGGCCGCCATCCTGGAGCACCTGGCCGTCGTCGAGCCGCAACTGCGGGCCACCGCCACCACTGAGATCGACGCCTCGGCACCGATCGACTCGGTCGTCCGACAGCTCGAAGATCTCACGGGTCTCGCGGTAGACCGTAGGGGCGGCACTCCCCAGCGCGGCCGGCCCGAGGTCTGATGCCGGACTCAGCGCGCGAAGATCAGCAGCAGGATCACCGTGATGATCGCGCTGACCAGGATCGAGCCGAGGCAACCGATCCGGTTCGAGAAGAAGACGAACATTCCGGGGTTGTACCCGCCGAGGCGGCGTTGATCCCCGGTGACCCGCCGCCGCTCGGTGAGCGGTCAGGCGGCGAGCGACTGCTCGACGCGTACCGCTGCGGCCTCGGCGCGGGCGATCGGGCCGGCGGGCAGCGCGGCGACGGCGGCCCCGACGGCGACCGCCGCCCCGGCGAAGAGGAAGGCCCAGGGCACGCCGCCGGCGTGGTCGACGATCAGCCCGGCCACCGCGCCCCCGGCCGCGCTCGCCGCCACCGACATGGTGACCACCCAGGTGTACGCCTCGTTCAGCATGCCGGCCGGGGCGATCCGGCCGACCAGGGTGTTCTCCAGGGTGAGCGCGGGGGCGATGGTGGCACCGCCGAGCACCAGCGCGGCGCCGAGCGCCAGCGGCGTGGGCATCACCGCGTACACGGCGAAGCCGGCCGCCACCGCGCCGAGCAGCCAGGCGAACTGGCGGGTCATGTTGGCGGCCGGCCGACGTACGCCGAACCAGAAGCCTCCGACGGCGCTGCCGATGCCCCAGACGGCGAGCAGCACGCCGGCGAGGCTCTCCGGGTCGTCGGCGGTGGCGGTCCCGGCGAACGCCGGGACGATCACGCCCGCGGCACCGAACGCCACGCCGAGGCTGGCGACGCAGAGCAGCAGGGCCGGGAAGCCGCCGACCCGCAGCGGGCCGAGCCCCTTGGCGTGGTCCTCGTGCGGGTGCGGGCGCCAGCCCCGCATCACCCGGCCGAGCGCGATGGCGGTGGTCCCGACCAGGGTGACCACGGCGGACCCGACCAGCGCGGCGGCGGCGTCGGCGAACAGCACGAACCCGGCCACCAGCAGCGGGCCGAGCACGAAGACGACCTCGAAGAGCGAGGTCTCCGCGGCGAGCGCGGTGTTGCGCAGGTGGGACCGGCCGGAGGCGGGGGCGGTGAGGTCGTTCCAGGCACCTCGGATGGCGGCGGTCAGCGGCGGGTAGGTGGCCCCGGCGACCCCGGCCGCCAGGTAGATCAGGGCGAGGTTGCCGGCCCCGGACCCGCTGGCCCAGAGCAGCCCGAAGAGGGCCAGCGGGTGGGCGACGGCGGTGGCGAGCAGCACCGGGGTGGGGCCGACGCGGTCGGCGATCCGTCCGGCGACCGGGCTGAGCGCGGCACCGCAGAGCGCGTAGGTGCCGCCGGCAATCGCGGCGAGAGAGTACCGGTGGGTCACCTGCTCGACCACGAGCAGCAGCGCCAGCGGGGTCATGCCGATCCCGAGCCGGCCGATGATGCCGAGGACCAGCAGCATCGGCGCGCCGGGGATCCGCCAGACCCCCAGATATTGGCGCAGTGCGGCCACGGGTGCACCTCCGGTGCGGAACAGGTAACGGGTGGGAACCCTTCCGACCCTAACGCCGCAGATCGTCGCCGGGATGGTCGGCTCGCTCACACCGCCGGTCCGGACCGGGGCTGCCCCCGTGAGCGTCACAGGGTAGTTTCTGATCGACCCGAGTCCATGCCAGGACAGGCTCCGCCCCGATGACGCACGGAGGCCCCGGTGACCGGCACCGCCATCGAACCGCTGCGGGTAGAGATCTACTCGTTGTACCCCGACGCCCGGCCCGCCGAGGCCGCCTCCTCCAGCGTCCGGGGTTCACTGCCGGTCCGGGCGGTGCAGCACTGTCCTCCGGTGGCGGCCGGGTCCGGGCTCGGCTGGTACGTCTACCCGCCCGCGGACTTCGCGCTGTGCTGGGACGGGCACGAGACCGAGTGGAGCCCGCTGGAGGAGAACGAGCCGGTCGGCTGGCGCTCGCTGGCCGGCGGGTACGACGCCCGGCTGCCCGACGCGGCCACCCAGCTGGCGGACGTCCCCGAGCGGTTCCGGGCCGACCTGGACATCTTCGACCGGTACGGCGGCACCCTGCCGTTCCTCGACGCCGACCCCCGGGCCTCGAACACGATCGAGATGGTGACCGGCGTGGTGGCCCGCACCTCGCCGGGCTGGTGCCTGCTGGCCCGGGGCGTGCCCAACTGGCCCGCCCAGCGCGGGGTGCAGCTCTACGAGGGCGTGGTGGAGACCGACTGGTACACCTCGTTCCTGCCGACCATCATGCGCCTCACCGAGCCCGGCCAGGTGGTGCGCTTCTATCGGAACATCCCCCTCATGTGCCTGCAACCGGTGCACCGGTCGGTGCTGGAGGCGAGCCGCAAGGCCGAGCTGGTGACCGGGCAGGGCCTCGCGGAGTGGCCGGACGACGTGTGGCGTGAGCTCGTCTCGCTGCGCCGCCGCCGCCAGGACCCGGAACTGCGCAGCACCTACCGGCGGGAGCAGGCCCGCCGGCTGCGGGAGAACGCCAACTACCAGCCGATCGGAGCCGAGGAAGCGGACCAGCCGAGCTGATGACGGACGCCGACGAACGACTCGCACCGCCGCCCGGCTACCGGGCACTGTTCCGCCACCCGGTCGCGTCGCGACTGGTCACCGCACGAGGCATCTCCGAGCTGGGCGACTTCGTCGGGCTGGCCGCGCTGCTGCTGCTGGCGTACGACCAGACCCACTCGGTGCTCGGCCCGGCCGCCGTGTACGCCGCCCGGACGCTGCCCGCGCTGCTGGTCGCGACCGTGTTCAGCGGTTGGCTCGACGTGCCGGCCCGGCGCACCATGCTGGTCTGGCTCTCGCTGGCCGGCGCGGTGGTGATCGCGATTCCGACCGTGGTGCCCCAGCCGCTGCCGGCGATCGTCGCCGCCGGCCTGCTGGGCGCGGTGCGGGCCGCGTACGCCAGCGTCAACGTGGCGATCGCCGCCGAGGCGGTGGACACCCCGCTGCGCCTGCCGCTGTTCGGCCTCTCCGCCTTTGCCAACCAGGTGGGCCAGGTGACCGGCCTGCTCGCCGGGGCCAGCGTGACCGTGGCGCTCGGTGCCCGGGTGGCGCTCCTGATCGACCTGGTGTCGTTCCTGATCGCCGCAGTCGTGCTGGCTGGACTCCCGGCCGGCAGGGGCGAGCGTCGTGCCCGCCCGCCGGCCAACGCCGGCGTACGCACCATCGTCGGTCACCCGGTGCTGCGGGGCGTCGCCGTGCTCACCCTCGCCACGATGATCTCCGGTGCGTTGCCGGAGACCCTGGCCCCGGAACTGGCCCGCGACGGGTGGCGGCCGGTCGTGCTGGCCGCCTCGGCGCTCGGTGGCGCGGTCTTCGTGCTGATGGCGGGGCGGCGGGCCTGGCTGGCCCGGGTGACCGGCCAGGTGGCGGCCGCGGCCGGGTTGGGCGTGGCGCTGCTGCTGGCCGCCGCGCTGGTCGGCCTCAACGCGCCGTCCTGGGCGCTGGCCGGGGCGAACGCGCTGATCGGCGCCGGCGGCGGCTGGCTGATCGGGGCGCAGGCCACCTTCGCCCGGCTGGCGCCGCGGGAGCGGATGGGGCAGGTGGAGGCGACCATCGTGGCCGCCAACATCGTCGTGGCCGGCTGCGGGATCTTCCTGCTCGGCAGCACCGCCCAGCTGTTCAGCCCAGCCGCCGCCTACCTGGTGGCGGGGGTGGTGCTGCTCGCCGCCGTGCTGCTCACCCGGCCGGACCGGTTGCCCGAGGCGACCTCCTGAGACACGACTGTGCCCGCGTCCGGGGGACGCGGGCACAGTCGTCGGTCGGTCAGCGCTGGAACTGCACCGGCCCGCTGTTGCGAGCCATCTGCTCCAGCCGGGCCACCCGCTGCTCCATCGGCGGGTGGGTGGCGAACAGCGCGGCGATGCCGCCGCCCCGCTTGAACGGGTTGTCGATCATCAGGTGGGCGGTGCTGGTGAGCTGGCCCTGCGGGGGCAGCGGGCGCATCTGCGTACCCATGTGGATCTTGCGCAGGGCGCTGGCCAGGGCCAGCGGGTCCCGGCTCAGCTCGGCACCGGACTGGTCGGCCTGGAACTCACGGCTGCGGCTGATCGCCAGTTGGATCAGGGTGGCCGCGATCGGGCCGAGGATCATGGTGAGCAGCAGCACCGCCGGGTTCGGGCCGTCCTCGTCGTCGGACGAGCCCAGCGGGATGAACCAGGCGATGTTGGCCAGCATGGTGATGATGCCGGCCAGACCGGCCGCCACGCTGGAGATCAGGATGTCCCGGTTGTAGACGTGCGACAACTCGTGCCCGATCACGCCACGCAGCTCGCGGTAGTCGAGGATCTCGACGATCCCCTGGGTCACACAGACCGCCGCGTTCTGCGGGTTGCGCCCGGTGGCGAACGCGTTGGGCTGCGACGTGGGGCTGACGTAGAGGCGGGGCATCGGCTGGCCCGCCTGGGTCGACAGCTCACGGACCATCCGGTACAGCTCGGGGAACTGTGCCTCGCTGACCGGTTGCGCCCCCATCGAGCGCAGTGCGAGCTTGTCGGAGTAGAAGTAGGTGACGCCGTTCATCAGCAACGAGACGACGACGGCGATGACGAGGCCGCCGCTCCCCCCGAACCAGTAGCCGACCGCGAGGATCAGCGAGGTCAACAGGCCGAGCAGCGCTGCGGTCTTCAGACGGTTGTGATGCACGATCGCTCCTTCGGTGCGCGGACCCGCGCGGGGACCCGCTGACCGGTTCAACACCACCGGTACCCGTCAACCATCCTGCCCATGGCTGAGAGTTGGCTGGGAATTCCTGGGAACAGGCTGAGCCGGGCCTCAGCGAACCGCCGCGTCGAGCACCAACTGCGGGGCGAAGCCGACCACCACGGCCAGCGCGGTGGCGACCCCGAGGGCCACGACCACCACCCGCGCCGGGCGGGCCGGGACCGGTCCGGGTGCCGCGTAGAGGGTGGCGGCCAGGCGCAGGTAGTAGGCCAGGCCGATGACCGCGTTCAACGCCACCACCAGGGCGAGCCAGCCCGCGTGCCCGGCCAGCAGCGCACGGACCACGGTCACCTTGGCGAACAACCCGGCCAGGCCCGGCGGCAGGCCGGCCAGCCCGATCAGGGCGAGCGCGAACGCGCCGCCCACCCACGGGTGCCGGCGGGCCGCCCCGCGCAGGTCGGCCAGGGCACCACCGTCGCCGTCCGCCGGGCGCAGCGCCACCACCGCCGCGAAGGCGGCCAGCTCCAGCAGGACGAAGAAGACAGCGTACGCAACGGCCGCCGCGTACGCCTCGGCGCGGGCGTCGGCGGTGCGACCGCCGGCCAGCGCGAGCGCGCCCAGCGGGGCGAGGATGTAGCCGGCCTGGGCCACCGAGGACCAGGCGAGCAGCCGGACCGTGCGCCGCTGGCGCAGCGCCACCAGGTTGCCGACCGTCATGGTGAGCACCGCGAGCGCGGCGAGCACCGGGCCGGTCACGGTGGCCGGCAGCGCCCGCTGCACCACCGCGAGCAGAGCCACCACGCCGCCCAGCTTCGAGGCGGTCGACAGGTACGCGGCCACCGGTAGCGGCGCGCCGTCGTACGTGGCGGGCGCCCAGGCGTGGAACGGCACCGCGGCGATCTTGAACGCCAGCCCGGCCACCAGCAGCGCCACCGCGACCGCGGTCAGCGGCAGGTCGCGCAGGTCCTCCCGGCCGGCCAGGATGGCGCCGAGCCGGTCCAGGTGCAGGGCCCCGGTCAGCGCGTAGAGCAGCGCCGCGCCGAGCAGGGCCACCGTGGCGGCCACCACACTGACCACGAAGAAGGTGACCGCCGCCTCGGCCCCGGCCAGGCTGCCGCGGCGCAGCCCGACCAGCACGTAGAGCGGCAGGGTGAGCGTCTCCAGGGCGACGATCAGGGTGATCAGATCGCCGGCCGCGCCGAGCACCACGCCGCCGGCCATCGCGCAGGCGAGCAGGAAGCAGTATTCCCCCACCGGGGTCCGGCCGGCCCGCAGCAGCGGGACCGACAGCGCCAGCACGCCGAGGGTGAGCAGGGCGAAGACCGTCGCGACCAGGGCGGCCCTGCCGCCGTACACGTACGAGCAGTCGGCGCCGACGCAGAAGGTGCGCCGCTCGCCGCCCGTGCCGACCAGGGCCGCGCCGAGCGCGGTGGCCGCCGCGCCGGCCGCGGCCACGGCCACGGTGGCAGCGGCGCGGGCCACCAGCAGGTCGGCCAGGAGCACGAGCACGGCCGTGCCGCCGGCCAGGTATGCCGGCAGCAGCGCCACGTGGTCAACGCTCTGCACGAGACTCATGGGAGCTCACCTTCGTTCGCGGCCGCGGGGCTCCGCTGCGCCGCACTCCTCGCGCTCAATCGAAGACCGCCAGCAGGGCGTTGACCGGGCCGGCGGCGTAGGACAGCACGAGTGCCGGGGCCAGGCCGACGGCCAGGGCGAGCAGCACCAGCGGAGCCCAGGCGGTCAGCTCCGCCCCGGCCAGCCCCGGCGCGAGCCGCCCGACCGCCGGGCTGGGCCGACCGTGACTGACCCGGCGCAGCAGCCGCAGGAAGTACGCGGCCGCCAGCGCCCCGCCGAGCGCGGCCAGCACCGCGAGGGTGACCCAGAACCCACCTCCCCGCCGGACGGCGGCGACCACGGCGAACGCCTCCCCCCAGAAGCCGGCCAGCCCGGGCAGCCCCAGCGAGGCGACCGCCGCGAAGCCGAGCAGCCCGGCCAGCCGGGGCGCGGTCTCCCGGAGCCCGGACAGCTCGGCGAGCGATCCGGTGTGCGTACGGTCCTTGATCGCCCCGGCCAGGAAGAAGAGCAGGCCGGTGATCACGCCGTGCGCGATGTTGCCGATCAGCGCGGCCTCCAGGCCGGTGGCGGTGAGCGTGGCCACCCCGAGCAGCACGAAGCCCATGTGTCCGACGCTGGAGTAGGCGATCAGCCGCTTCAGCTCGTCCTGCGCGAGGCAGACCAGGCCGCCGACGAGGATCGCCGCGACGGCGAGCACCCCGAGCACCGGGGCGGCCCAGCGGGCGCCCTCCGGGGCCACCCCGACCGCGACCCGGATCAGGCCGTACGTGCCCATCTTGAGCAGCACCCCGGCGAGGATCACGCTGCCGACGGTGGGCGCCTGGGTGTGCGCGTCGGGCAGCCAGGAGTGCAGCGGCCAGAGCGGGCTCTTCACCGCGAAGGCGAGCGCCAGCAAAGTGAACGCGGCGAGCTGGGTGCCCCGGGAGAGCCCCGCGCCGCCGGTCAGCGCCACCAGGTCGGCGGTGCCGGCGGCGGCCACCACCACGTAGACACCGACCAGCAGCAGCACCGAGCCGAAGAGGGTGTAGAGGGCGAACTTGCGGGCCGCCCGTCGCCGGTCGTCGCCGCCCCAGCCGGCGATGATCGCGTACATCGGCAGCAGGACGACCTCGAAGAAGAGGAAGAAGAGCACCAGGTCGAGGGCGAGGAAGGTGCCCAGGATGCCCACCTCGACCACCAGCAGCAGCGCGACCAGGGCCCGGCCGCTGCCGCCACCCTCGGGCACCCGCCACAGCGTGTATCCGCAGCAGAGCAGGGTGAGCAGCGCGGTGAGCACCACCAGCGGCCAGGAGATTCCGTCCACGCCGAGGTGGAAACGCAGGTCCAGGCCGGGCACCCAGGGCAGGTCGAGCTGGTGCCAGGGCTGCACGGCCGGCCGGGGGCCGTAACCGAACCAGCCGTGGTCACCGCCGACCAGCGGCAGCGTGGCGAGCAGGGTCAGTGCGGCGGCGGCCGTGCCCGCCAGCCGGCCGGCCCGGTCGCCCGGGGTGGCGACGGTCGCGACCGCACCCAGCGCGGGCACCGCGAGCACCGCGACCAGCAGGAACTCTCCGAAACTCATGTCGCCACCCCGATCAGTGCGACGGCGAGGCCGATCAGCAGCGCACCGGCCAGCACGCCGGCCGCCGCGCGGGGCAGCGCCGCCCGGTGCAGCGCGGCCAGCCCGCCGCCCAGCCCCACGGCGGCGTGGCCGCTCCCCTCCACCAGGCCGTCCACCCCCAGCTCGTCCCCGGTGCGCACGGCTCGGGCGAGCGCGGTCGTCGGGCGTACGACGAGGGCGTCCTGGACGTCGTCGAGCCGGAACGCCCGGGCGAAGACCGGCCGCAGCGGACCCAGGAAGCGGGCCGGGTCGGCGGCCGGGTCGCGCCGCCAGCCGGCCCAGGCGACGCCCGACCCGACCAGCAGCAGCACCAGCGGCAGCACCAGGTTCGGCGCGAGGTGGACCAGCTCGACGGCCTCCCCGGTGCGGTCGGCCGGAACGCGGAGGCGGTCGGCGAACCACGGCGCGAAGGCGGCCAGGCCGAGCAGCGCGGCGGGGACCGCGAGCAGCAGCACCGGCCAGCGCAGCACCGCCGGCGGGTCGTGCGGGTGGGTCAGCGGCAGCCGGGCCACGCCGAAGAAGGTACGCAGCAGCAGGCGGGTGGCGTACCAGGCGGTGACCGCGACGCCGAGCAGCCCGGCCAGCCAGACCAGCCAGCCGACCCAGGCGTAGCTCGGGCCGGTGCCCTCCAGTGCGGTGGCCTCGGCAGCGGCGAGCACGCCGTCCTTGCTCCAGAAACCGGAGAGCGGCGGCAGCCCGGCGAGCGCGCCGAGACCGATCACCATGCACCAGAAGGTGATCGGCATGGCGGTCCGCAGGCCGCCCATCCGCGACATCAGGGTGGTGCCGACGGCGTGGATCACCACGCCTGCGGCGAGGAAGAGCAGCGCCTTGAACGCGGCGTGGGTGAGCAGGTGGAACAGTGCCGCGGCGGGCGCGCCGACGGCGAGCGCCCCGGTCATGTAACCGATCTGGGAGACCGTCGACCAGGCCAGCACCCGCTTGATGTCGTCCTGTGCGGTGGCGGCGAACGCGCCCAGCAGCAGGGTGACCGCCGCCATCACCCCGAGCACGGCGAGGGCGGCCGGGGCCCGCTCGAAGAGCGGGAAGAGCCGGGCCACCACGTACACCCCGGCGGCGACCATGGTGGCGGCGTGGATCAGGGCGGAGATCGGCGTGGGGCCGGCCATCGCGTCCGGCAGCCAGGTGTGCAGCGGGAACTGGGCGCTCTTGCCGGCCACCCCGGCGAGCAGCAGCAGGCAGGCGGCGGTGAGGATTCCGGCCGGGTAGTCGTGGGCGAGCACGTCGGAGATCCGGAAGCTGCCGGCGCCGACGCCGAGCAGCGCGATGCCGAGCAGGAAACCGACGTCACCGACCCGGGTCACCAGGAACGCCTTCACCGCGGCGGCCGGTGCCTCGGCCAGCCGCCGGTCGTGGGCGATGAGCAGATAGGAACAGATGCCCATCACCTCCCAGCCGACCAGCAGCAGGATCAGGTCGCCGGAGACCACCACGGTCAGCATCGCGGCGGTGAAGAGGCTGATCTGCGCGGCGTACGGCGGGTAGCGGTGGTCCACCTCGACGTCGTCGTGCGGGCCGCGCTTCAGGTAGCCGATCGAATAGACCTGCACGGCCAGGGCCACCGCGGTCACCGCCGTGGCGACCAGCACCGCCACCCCGTCCAGCCGGTAGCCGAAGGTGACCGCCGGCCCGCCCAGGTCCACCCAGGTGGTGGAGCCCTCGACCGGGTGACCCACCCGGACCAGCAGCACCACCGCCGCCAGCAGGGCCACCGCCGCGCCGGACACGCCGAGCGCGATCGCCACTCGCCGGGCCGGGTCCTCGCCGGTCGTCGCGCCGCGCGGCGACGGTGGCAGCAGCAGCCCGATCAGACCCACGAGCAGGGGTACGCCCGGCAGCGCCACCGCGAGCAGTCCGGTCACTTGTCTCCCTCCGGCCCGTCGACGGCCGCTCCCGGCACCGCCCCTCCGGTGGACACGGGCAGCGGCGGCTCGGCCAACGGCACGTCGTCCACCGCGACGCTGGCCCGCAGCCGGTAGAGCTGGAGCACGATGGCCAGCCCGACGCCGATCTCGGCGGCGGCGAGCACGATCACGAAGAGCGCGAAAACCTGGCCGGCGTGCGGGAGCTGGGCCCGGACCATGGTGTCGGCGGTGACCAGGATCAGGTTGACCGCGTTCAGCATCAGCTCGACGGCCATCAGCACCAGGACGGCGTTGCGCCGGCGCAGCACGCCGTAGACGCCGAGGCCGAAGAGCAGCGCGGCGGTGACATACGGGATGACCGGCCTCACGCGCGACCGCCCTCGTCGCCGACGGTGACCTTGGCGTCGGTCGGCTCGCGCCGCACGGGCGGGCCGCCCGACGGCCGGCCGTGACCGGCCGGGGCGCCGGCCGTCGTCGTGCCGGGCCGGCCGATGTCGGTGCGGGAGAGCACGATCGCACCGACCAGCGCGGCGAGCAGCAGCACCGAGAGCACCTCGAACGGCAGCACCCAGGAACGGAACACCTGTTCGCCCAGGCGGTCGGCGGTGCCCGCGGCGGGCAGCTCGACCCGGGACCAGCGGAACGCGTCGACCAGCAGCACGGCCAGGCCCAACCCGCTGCCGCCGCCGATCAGCGCGGCCGGCCAGCCGGGCCGGTCCAGGTCGTCCGAGGCGCCGATCGGGGCCCGGGTCAGCATCACCGCGAAGAGCAGCAGCACCACCACCGCGCCGACATAGATCAGCACCTGC
Organism: Micromonospora sp. SL4-19; assembly: GCF_047921475.1. Lineage (NCBI taxonomy): Bacteria > Bacillati > Actinomycetota > Actinomycetes > Micromonosporales > Micromonosporaceae > Micromonospora > Micromonospora sp. SL4-19. Next base: position 56,819 of record NZ_JBLROB010000012.1, on the reverse strand, counting down.
ACCCAGGCGACCAGCTCGGCGGTGAGCACCAGGTAGTCACCGGCCAGCGCGCCCAGGCAGACCACCAGCCAGAGGCCGGCCCGGACCAGGTGCCGGGTGCCCACCACCAGCGCGCCGGCCCCGACCGCCACCGCACCGAGGGCGAGCAGCAGCACGTCCGCACCGGTCATGAGGTCGCGCCTCCGCCCTGCTCGGCGCGGGGCTCGGACCGCGCCGGGGAAGGGGCCGGACGCGCGGCGGGGGACGCCGCCTTGCGGGCGGCGGTGGTCTCCTCCTTGGACGGTTCGCCCTGCGGGTCGTGGGCCGCCGGCGGCGGGACGGTGGCCATCCACTCGCCGAGGTGGTCCTTGTCGTGCAGCAGGTCCTTGATGTCGTACTCGGCGTACTCGAACTCCGGGGACCAGTAGAGCGCGTCGAACGGACAGACCTCGACGCAGATGCCGCAGTACATGCAGAGCGAGAAGTCGATGTCGAACCGGTCGAGCACGTTGCGCTGGCGGGGGCGGGCGGCGCCGGGCACCGCCACCTCCTCCTTGTGGGAGTCGATGTAGATGCACCAGTCCGGGCACTCCCGGGCGCAGAGCATGCAGACCGTGCAGTTCTCCGTCAGCAGCGCGATCACCCCGCGCGAGCGGGGTGGCAGCTCGGGGGCCACGTCCGGGTACTGCTGGGTGGTCGAACGGCGGGTCATCGTCTTCAGCGTTACCGCCAGCCCCTTCGCCAGCCCCTGGCCGGGCACGCCGCTCCGCTCGCTCATGCCACCCATCCTGCCCTGTGCCCCCGACGCGCGCGACCACCACCCGGGGCAAGGGGGCGGTACGGTGGCTGGCGGGGAGAACGACGCACCGGTACGCCGAGGCGGACATCCCCTACTTCTGGCGGATCGAGACCGAGGCGGGCATCGTGGTGCACGCGCACAAGCTCGACCCGATGAAGCGGATCTACGTCGAGCAGGCCCGGATGGCCGACGGCATTCTTCTGCCCGAGCCCTGGGAGATCGACATCCCGCTCGACCGGATCACTCCCCGGTCGCGGTGAGCCCGGGCGGGGGCGGGAGCATCTCGACGCCAAGCTGTTGGAGGACCTGGAACAGCTCGTTGACGCTCCACACGTCCACGATCCGGCCACTGTCGTCGAACCGCAGGAAGGTCGCCCCGGAGTAGCTGACCACCCGGCCGGTCGGCGGCACCGGGCCGAACTGGCCGGCCTGGGTGCCGGCGGCACGCCAGTGCACGGCCACCCGGTCGCCGGCGGCCACCACGTCCACGATCTTGTAACGCAGGTCCGGGAAGGCCGCCCGCCGGTCCCGGTGCCAGGCCAGCGTGGCCGCCGGCCCGGTCCCGCGCAGCCCCGGGCAGTCCTCGGCGACCAGCTCGTACGCGGTCTCCTCGCGGGTCGCGTTCCACACGTCGGCGATGAAGCGTCGGGCCGCGGCTCCCACATCGGTCACCGCGGCAGCCTAGCCCCGATCGCCGCACGGGCCTGCCGCACCGGCCCCCAGCGACCATGATGGGACAGGACGACGGCGACGGGAGGCGGAGGCATGGTGAGCGCGAGCGGCGACGAGATCCTGAACCGGACCGGCGGCAAGTATGTCGAGCCGGGCAGCGAGTTCACCCGGGACCAGCGCTACATCGCCACGCGGATCACCGCGGACGGGCGGGACGGCTGGCCGGTGGAGCCCGGCCGGTACCGGCTGGCGGTGAGCCGGGCCTGCCCGTGGGCGAGCCGGCTGATCATCACCCGTCGGCTGCTCGGCCTGCAGGACGCCATCTCGATGGCGGTGGCCGGGCCGACCCACGACAAGCGGAGCTGGACCTTCGACCTGGACCCGGGCGGGCGGGACCCGGTGCTCGGCATCGAGCGGCTGGCCGAGGCGTACTTCAAGCGCTTCCCCGGATACGAGCGGGGCATCACCGTGCCGGCGATCGTGGACGTGCCGACCGGGCAGGTGGTCACCAACGACTACGCGCAGATGGGCCTGGACCTGGCCACCGAGTGGACGGCGTATCACCGCGAGGGGGCGCCGGAACTCTACCCGGAGCGGCTGCGGGACGAGATCGACGAGGTCAACGCGGTCGTGTTCAAGGACGTGAACAACGGCGTCTACCGGTGCGGCTTCGCCGGCAGCCAGGAGGCGTACGAGAAGGCGTACCACCGGCTGTTCGACCGGCTGGACCAGCTCAGCGAGCGGCTGGCCGGGCAGCGCTATCTGGTCGGCGACACGATCACCGAGGCGGACGTACGACTGTTCACCACGCTGGTCCGGTTCGACCCGGTCTACCACGGCCACTTCAAGTGCAACCGGCAGAAGCTGACCGAGCAGCCGGTGCTCTGGGCGTACGCCCGGGACCTGTTCCAGACCCCCGGCTTCGGCGACACGGTCGACTTCGACCACATCAAGCGGCACTACTACGAGGTGCACCGGGACATCAACCCGACGGGCGTGGTGCCGCTCGGTCCCGACCTGTCGAACTGGCTCACCCCGCACGGCCGCGAGGCCCTCGGCGGCCGTCCCTTCGGCGACGGCACCCCGCCCCCGCCCCCGCTCGAACCCGTCGACCCCGCGCACACTCCGCTGCGCTCCGGGTTTCTCTACGGGAGGGGTTGAGCAGGGGCCGGCCTCACATCGCCAGGCGGACGGCGGCCGTGAGGACGAGCTGGGCCAGGGCAAGGGGGACCAGCACCAGCCAGCACAGACGCTGGAGCTGGTCCTCGCGCAGCCGCGGGTACGACACCCGGAGCCAGATGATCACGAACGCGACGGCGAACACCTTGAGCAGTGTCCACAGCCAGCCGAGCTGGGCGTCCGCGAACGGGCCCTGCCAGCCGCCGAGGAAGAGCACAGTGGTCAGCGCGGCGATAACCACGATGCCGACGTACTCGGCGAGCAGGAAGAACGCGAAGCGCAGACCCGTGTACTCGGTCATGTAGCCGAAGACCAGCTCGGAGTCGGCCACCGGCATGTCGAACGGGGGCCGCCGGATCTCGGCCAGGCCGGCGACGAAGAAGACGAGCATCGCCGGCGCCTGCCAGAGCAACCACCACGGCCGCCACGCCTCGACGATCCCGGGCAGGCTGAGCGTCCCCGCCGCCATCGCCACCGATGCGGCGGCCAGCACCAGCGGCAGCTCGTAGCCGAGCAGCTGGGCGGCGCCGCGCAGCCCGCCCAGGAGGCTGTACTTGTTGGCCGAGGCCCAGGCCGACATGAGCACCGCCAGCACCCCGACGCCGACCACCGCCAGCACGAAGAACAGCCCGATGTCCAGCGGCTGCCCGACCAGGTCGCCCGGGCCGAGCGGAATCACCAGCAGGGCGAGCAGGTAGGGCACCAGGGCCACCGCGGGCGCAAGCCGGAACACCGGTCGGTCCGCGTCGCGCGGGGTGACGTCCTCCTTCTGCACGAACTTGACGCCGTCGGCGACGAGCTGCGCCCAGCCGTGGAAGCCGCCCGCGTACATCGGGCCGAGCCGGCCCTGCATGTGGGCCATGACCTTGTGCTCGGCCTGCCCGACGACCAGCGGCAGGACGAGGAACGCGACCAGCACGGCCGCCACCCGCAGGACCAGCTCCAACCACACCGGCATCAGGCGTTCCCCTCCTCGGCCCCGGTCCCGGCGGCCGGCTCCTGCCGGGGCGGTCCCGTCGGCCGTTCACCCGGTGCCGGCCGGGCCGCGCTCTCCCCGGGTGCCGGCCGGGCCGGGCGCTCGCCCGGGGCGGGGCGGGCCGGGCGTTCCCGGGCCGGCCGGGCGGGCGTACCCCCACGCGGGCCCTCCCCCACCCCGGCCGCGCCGGCGGGCGTGGGCGTGGTCCCCCACTCCCCCGGCGCCGGTACGCCCGGCGGGCGCATCGGTCGGCGACCGCCGCCGGCCTCCGACTCGCCCGGCTCCTTCGCACCCGGCCAGGGCTTTGCCACCCGGGAGGCGAGCACGAACTCCTTGCGTAGCGGGTGCCCCTCGAACTCCGGGGGCAGCAACAGCGGGCGCAGCTCGCCGTGCCCGTCGAACGCGACGCCGAACATTTCGTACGTCTCCCGCTCGTGCCAGGCCGCGCCGGGGAAGAGGTCGACCACGGATGCCACCACCGGCGCCTCCCGGGGCACCCGGGTCCGCAGCAGCAGCCCGTGCCGGTGCCGCGTCGACCAGAGGTGGACCACCACGTCGAAGCCCTCGGCCAGCTCGTCGACCGCCGACAGCCAGTCGAAGTAGTCAAGGCGCAGCTCGGCATCGTCGCGGACCGCGCGCACCGCGTCCCGCCAGCTCGCCGGGGGTACGTCGACCGTCGAGCGGGCGTACCCCTGACCGCCGGAGACCGACGCGGTGGCCTCGACGGGCGCGAGCAGCGCGACCACCCGCTGGCCGACCTCTTGCGGAGTCATGCCGCTGATCCTATGGCCGCCGCCCCCGACCCGTGTCGGGCCGCCCGCGCCCCCCGACCGGGATCCGCCGCTTTGGCGGGCAGGCGGCCGTCCGGCGGGGAAAGATGAACACCGTGCGCGCTGTGACTGTGACTCCCGGAGTCCCCGACTCGCTGCGGTTGACCGAGGACTGGCCCGAGCCGGCCGCGGAGGAGGGCGCTGTCCTGGTCCAGGCGCTCGCTGTGGGCATCTGCGGGACCGACCACGAGATCGTCACGGGTGCCTACGGAGAGGCACCGCCCGGCCAGGAACGGCTCGTGCTCGGGCACGAGTCGCTGGGCCGGGTGCTGGAGGATCCGACCGGAACCCTGCAGCCCGGCGACCTGGTGGCCGGCATCGTCCGGCACCCCGACCCGGTGCCCTGTCCGAACTGCGCGGTCGACGAGTGGGACATGTGCCGCAACGGCCGGTACACCGAGCACGGCATCAAGGCGTTGCCCGGCTTCGCCCGGGACCGCTGGCGGGTGCAGCCGAAGTTCGCCGTCGGCCTGGACCCGATGCTCGCCCCCGTCGGGATGCTGCTGGAGCCGACCAGCGTGGTGGCGAAGGCGTGGGACCACATCGAGCGGATCGGCGCCCGGGCCGAGTGGAAGCCCCAGAGCGTGCTGGTCACCGGGGCCGGCCCGATCGGCCTGCTGGCCGCGCTGCTGGGCACCCAGCGCCAGCTGTCCGTGCACGTGCTGGACCGGGCCACGACCGGGCCCAAACCGGAACTGGTCCGGGCGCTCGGCGCGACGTACCACACCTCGCCGGTGAGCGAGCTGGACTTCGCGCCGGACGTGGTGGTGGAGTGCACCGGCGCGCCCTCGGTCGTGCTGGACACCATGTGCAAGGCCGGACCGACCGGCATCATCTGCCTGACCGGGGTGTCCAGCGGCGGCCGGACCATCGACTTCGACGCGGGCGCGCTCAACCGGGAGCTGGTACTGGAGAACAACGTGGTCTTCGGCTCGGTGAACGCCAACCGGCGGCACTGGGAGCTGGGCGCCGAGGCGCTCGCCCGCGCCGATGAGTCCTGGCTGAACTCGCTGATCACCCGCCGGGTGCCGGTCTCGTCGTGCGCCGAGGCGTACACCTCCACCGCTGAGGACATCAAGGTGGTGCTGGACTTCGAGCGGTGACGACCGGCTCGCGCCGGCGCCTCAGCCGGCGGGCGGGCGTACCGGTGGCGCGGTGAGGGACTCCACCGGGCGCGGCGTGCTCTCCGCGGGCCGCGGGTCGACCGGCGGGGCGAGCCGGTCGGGACGGCGTACGCCACCGACCCCGGACTCCTCGGCGGCGATCTTCTCCTGGAGGCGGAGGATGCCGTGCAGCAGCGCCTCCGGGCGGGGCGGACAGCCGGGCACGTACACGTCGACCGGGATGAGCTGGTCAACGCCCTTAGTCACCGAGTACGAGTCCCAGTACGGGCCGCCGCAGTTGGAGCAGGCGCCGAAGGAGATGACGTACTTCGGCTCGGGCATCTGGTCGTAGAGCCGCTTGATCGCCGGGGCCATCTTGTCGGTGACCGTGCCGGAGACCACCATCAGGTCGGCCTGCCGGGGGCCGTGGGCGAACGGGATGACCCCGAGCCGCATGAAGTCGTGCCGGCCCATGCTGGTGGCGATGAACTCGATGGCGCAGCAGGCCAGGCCGAAGTTGAACACCCAGAGCGAGTAGCGACGGCCCCAGTTCAGCACGAACCGGATCGGCTCGCCGAGCACCGCCGGCAACTGCACCTCGGGCCTCCCTTGCGTGTCCCCGATACGACAGTCAACCACAGCGCCGGGACCGACGACCGGCGCAACCGCTGCCGGTATCGACGCGTGTGACCGGCGTGGACCGCGACGGCGGTGCCGCTGCACGGGGAGGATCAGATGACGATGACGAGGGAGCCACGGCTCGGCGAGCCGCCACCAGAGCTGGCCGCGGACCGGCCGGACCGGCCGGAGCGGCCCGAGGGGATCGACTTCGACGGGTTCTACCATGCGCACTTCCGGTCGCTGACGCTCCAGCTCGCCGCGTACTGCGGTGACCTGCCGCTGGCGCAGGATCTGGCCCAGGAGGCCTTCTGCCGGGCGTTCGCCCGCTGGTCGCGGGTGTCCCGCTACGACGACCCGGTCGCCTGGGTGCGCCGGGTCGCCTGGAACCTGGCCGTCAGTCGCTGGCGGCGGCTGCGGACCGCCCAGTCCTGGCTACGGCGTCAGCGGGAGGAGCACGTGCCGGGGCCGGGGCCGGACCGGGTGGCGTTGACCGCCGCACTGGCGCATCTGCCGACCAACCAGCGCCGCGCGGTGGTGCTGCACTACCTGGCGGATCTCTCCGTCACCCAGATCGCCGTGCAGGAGGGCGTACCGGAGGGCACGGTCAAGTCCTGGCTGCACCGGGGCCGGGTGGCGCTCGCGGCGCAGCTGGCCACCACTAACGAGGTGAACGACCATGCCTGAGATCGACGACACCATGATCAGCGGCGAGTTCGCCGCGTTCCGCGAGGCGTACGCCCCGGCGGTGCACGCGGCCGGCCCGGCCGCCGTACGAACCACCGTCCGTCGCCGTCGCCGGCGCACCGCAGTCGCCGCCGCGGCGGCCGTGGTGCTCGCCGTGGCCATCCCGGTGGGTGCCAACGCTGCCCTGCACCAGCGGTCCGGTCCGCCACCCGCACCGGCCGAGACCGGCACCCCGACCCCGTCCCCGTCGGCGACAACGCCCTCGCCGACCTCGTCCCCGACGCCGAGCACAGCCGGCCCCACCCAGGCCGCCGCGCCGGACGGCCGGATCAGCCGCGCCCAGCTGCTCGCCGCCCGCGTCGACCTGCCCGGCTGGCCGCCGTACGCCCCGACGACCTGCACCACCGACAACGTCCGGCTCCGGCCCAGCTCACAGACCGGATACGTGCCGGAAGTCCTGGGGGACCTCGAGTACGGCGACCTGGACGGCGACGGTGCCACCGAGACGGTCGCCCTGGTCGCCTGCCGGTACGGCGAGGCCCTCGCGAAGCAGGTGCTGGCCTTCGACCGGGACGCCGCCGGCCGGATCGTCACCATGGGTCGGATCGCCGGCACCCGCGAGGGAATGGCTGACATCACCGACTTCACGGTCGAGGCGGACGGGCGCGTCCGGGTCCAGGTGGCGGACATCCAGCCCTGCTGCGACACACCGAGCTGGTGGCCGCAGCAGCAGTGGCGGACGTACGCCTGGGCGGGCACGCGCTTCAGCCAGACGGCCGGACGGACGAAGTTCGGAACGGACCCCCGGTTGACCGATCTCACCCTGACCGCCGGGGACCTCGTCCTGGACAAGGCCGACGCCAACGGCGAGCGGATCGGCTCGGTGACCGTCACCGTCGTGAACAAGGGACCGGTGGACGTGCCGCGGGTCGGGTTCACCAACTTCTTCACGATCGGCGAGGCAGCCGACGGTGACCTGTCGCGCTGCCGGTGGGGAACGATGTCCGGGATCGACAGTTGCCTGCTGGACGCCCTCCCGGCCGGCGGCCGGCGCACGTACACCTTCCGGTTCCGGATCGGCCCGGACGGAACGTCCTACCCGCCAAGTCTGCTGGTCGTCCACTTCGACACGCAGGGCCGGCACTGGGGCGACCTGAAGCCGAAGGACAACAGCGTCAGGCTGCGCACGGCGGGCTGAGCGCGATCGCCCGTGGACCCGGGGGCACGGAACCAGGCGGGTTCCGTGCCCCCTTGTCGCGGGCCCGGTCCCGGCCAGGTGGCCGAATGCCACTCAGATTGTGATGCGGCTCACATCGCTTCCTCCGGCGACCAGGCCGCCGCCATGTCCACCCCGGACGGGCGCAGCGGGCAGCCCTCGGCCCGCAGCCGGGCCCGCGCCTCGACCTCGTGCCCGGGTGGCAGCCGCCCGGCCGAATTCACCACCCGGTGCCAGGGCACGGCGCCCCCGTACCGGGCCATGATCGAGCCGACCAGCCGGGCCGAGGCCCGCCCCGAACGCTCGGCGAGCGCGTCGGCGACCGCGCCGTAGGACATCACCCGGCCCGGCGGGATCCGCTCGACCAGATCGAGCACCGCCTCGACGTACTCGTCAGGTGTCACGAGCTGCCACGATATGGGAACGCATCCGGGTCCGGCCGACCGCGGCGCGCAGAATGGTCGGGTGCGCGAAGCAGTCACCTCGGCCCGCCGGATCGTCGTCAAGATCGGTTCGTCCTCGCTGACCACGTCGGCGGGTGGCCTGGACAATGCCCGGGTCGACGCACTGGTCGACACGCTCGGCGCGCTGGCCGCCGACGGGCGCGAGGTGGTGCTGGTCTCCTCCGGCGCGATCGCCGCCGGCCTCGCCCCGCTCCGGCTGGCCCGACGCCCGCGCGACCTGGCCACCCAGCAGGCGGCGGCCAGCGTCGGGCAGGGCCTGCTCATCGGCCGGTACGCGACGAGCTTCGCCCGGCACGGGCTGACCGTCGGGCAGGTGCTGCTCACCGTCGACGACGTGACCCGGCGGGCGCACTACCGCAACGCGTACCGGACCCTGCGCAAGCTGCTCGACCTGCGGGCGGTGCCGATCGTCAACGAGAACGACACGGTGGCCACCGAGGAGATCCGGTTCGGCGACAACGACCGGCTGGCCGCGCTGGTCGCCGCGCTGGTCGACGCCGACCTGCTGGTGCTGCTGTCGGACGTGGACGCGCTCTGGACCGGCGACCCGGCCCGCCCGGGCAGCATCCGGATCACCGAGATCCACGGCGACGGCGACCTGGCCGGCGTCGACATCGGCGGCGCGGGCCGGGCCGGGGTGGGCACCGGGGGCATGGTCACCAAGGTCGAGGCGGCCCGGATCGCCACCGGCTTCGGCATCCCGGTGGTGCTGACCGCCGCGCCACTGGCCGCCGGGGCGCTGGGCGGCGAGCCGGTCGGCACCTTCTTCCACCCGAGCAGCCGTCGCCCGGCCGCCCGGCTGTTCTGGCTCGCGCACGCCACCGCGCCCCGGGGCCGGCTGCACCTCGACCCGGGTGCCGTGCAGGCGGTGGTGGGCCGACGCAAGTCGCTGCTCCCGGCCGGGATCACCGCGGTGGACGGCGCGTTCACCGCAGGCGACCCGGTGGACCTGGTCGACGCCGAGGGCGCGCCGGTCGCCCGAGGGCTGGTGAACTACGACGCGGTGGAACTGCCGGGGCTGCTCGGCCGCTCCACCTCGGAACTCGCCGCAGCCCTGGGCCCGGCCTACGAACGGGAGGTCGTCCACCGCGACGACCTCGTACTGCTGTAAGCAGGGACCCTTCCTGGTGTTCTTGTCCAGGGGCCCCTCCCAACACCTGAGGAGTGCAGGATGAGCGTGGTCGAGCAGGCCCGGCGGGCCCGGGGCGCGGCGGAGGCCCTCGCGGTCGCCACCCGTACGGTCAAGGACGCCGCGCTGCATGCGATGGCCGACGCGCTGGTGACGCGCACCCCGGAGATCCTGACCGCGAACGCCACGGACCTGGCGGCCGGGCGCGAGGCCGGGCTGACCGGGGCCGTCCTGGACCGGCTGGCACTCGACGCGGGCCGGGTGGCCGGCATCGCGGACGCGCTGCGCCAGATGGCCGCGCTGCCCGACCCGGTCGGCGAGGTGGTCCGCGGCTCGACCCTGCCGAACGGCCTGGAGCTGCGCCAGGTCCGGGTGCCGTTCGGGGTGGTGGGCATCATCTACGAGGCCCGGCCGAACGTGACGGTCGACGCCGCGGGGATCTGCCTGAAGTCCGGCAACGCGGCGCTGCTGCGCGGCTCCTCCTCGGCCGCCCACTCCAACGCCGCCCTGGTCGCCGTGCTCCGCGACGCCATCGCCGGGGCCGGCCTTCCGGCGGACGCGGTGCAGCTGCTCGACGCCAGCTCCCGCGACTCCGTCAAGGAACTGATGCGCGCCCGGGGCCTGGTCGACGTGCTGATCCCGCGCGGCGGTGCGTCGCTGATCCGGACCGTGGTCGAGGAGTCGACGGTGCCGGTGATCGAGACCGGGGTGGGCAACTGCCACGTCTACGTGGACGCCGCCGCCGACGTCGCGAAGGCCGTGGCGATCACCCTGAACGCCAAGACCCAGCGCCTCTCCACCTGCAACACCGCCGAGTCGCTGCTGGTCCACGCGGACGTCGCGGACACCTTCCTGCCGGCGATGCTGGCCGCCTTCGCCGACGCCGGGGTCACCGTGCACGGCGACGGCCGGGTGGCCGCGTACTCGGCCGCGGTCGTCCCGGCCACCGAGGAGGACTTCGCCACCGAATACCTCTCGGCCGACATCTCGGTCGCCGTGGTCGGCTCGCTCGACGCGGCGGTCGCGCACATCCGGCGGTACGGCACCGGCCACACCGAGGCGATCGTCACCGACTCCCAGTCGGCGGCCCGGGAGTTCGTGGCCCGGGTGGACGCCGCGGCCGTGATGGTGAACGCCTCCACCCGGTTCACCGACGGTGGCGAGTTCGGCTTCGGCGCGGAGATCGGCATCTCCACCCAGAAGCTGCACGCCCGCGGTCCGATGGGGCTGCCCGAGCTGACCAGCACCAAGTACGTGGTCACCGGGGACGGCCACCTGCGCTGACCGCGCCGGTCGACCGGCCTCGCCCCGGATGGCGGGCCCGGCTCAGACGGCGGGTGCGGCGGGCTCCGCCGGCCCGGGCTGCACCGGCTCGGCCAACGGCAGGGCGATGAGTGCGGCAGCCTCCGGCAGCCCGGGTTGTGGCGGCACGACGGGCGACGGCAGCGGCGGGAGCGACGGCGCCGGGCGCTGCGCCGGAACCGCAGGCGGCGACAGCAGCGCCGCCGGCTGCGGCAGCACGAATGGCGTGCCGGACACCGGGGCCTCGGGTGCCGTCGGGCGGCAGGCGCGGATCGCGCGCAGGGTCGTGTGCACGTCGAACTGGTGGCCGTCGTCGCTGTCCCAGCCGCCGTCGCTGCGCTGAGTCTCGGCGAGCCGGCGGCGCGCGGAGACCAGCAGCCACTGCTCCTCGCCCACCTCGACCCGGCGCAGCGTGGCGGCGAGCCAGGCCACGTCGGCCGGGGACATCTGCGGGATCCGCTCGGCCAGCACCGCCTGGATCCGGGCCGACTCGTAGTACATCTGCTGGCGGTGCAGCACGGCCGCGGCCAGCCAGCCGGCAGGCAGGAAGGACGGCCAGCTCCCGTCCGGGGCGAGCTGCCCGGCGAGTGCCTGCGCCGCCGCCTGCACCACCCCGGCGTACGCTCCGCCGACCCGGTGGTCGAGCGGGCCGGCGGCGCGGGCGTCCAGCCCGGCCACGGTCAGCCAGAACCCGGCGTTGGCGGTCAGGTAGAGCCGGGCCTCGGGGTCACCCGGGGTGGCCCACTCGGGGGCGAATCCGGCCAGCGACGGGTCCTCGTCCCAGCCACCGTCGGACAGCTGCGAGGCGGCCAGCCAGTCCAGGGCGCGGCGGGCGGCCGGACGGCTCAGCGCCCCGAGGTCGTCCAACTCGGCCAGCCGGAAGCAGGTCGCGTCGACCGAGGCCACCTCGCCGTCGAGCAGCGCGGGCCAGCCGCCGCCGGGCGCCTGCCCGGCCTCGGCCGCGTCGAGCAAGTCGGCCGGCGCCGGGGCGCCGGTGCGCAGCCGGGAGAGACGGGCGCGGTCCACCGCGTCCCCATGAGCCACGACGAAGCCGATCGCAGCGTCCAAGTCCACCACGGCGGAGACGCTACCTGCGCGAACGCGGTCCCGCCTCGGTAGCTCGGTCAGGGGTGGCCCGGCCCACCGGTGAATACGCGCCAGGGCCCTTCCGGCGGCGGAAGGGCCCTGGCGAGGGCCGACTCAGTACGCGGGCAGCGACGGGTCGATCTGCTTGATCCAGGAGAGCACGCCGCCCTGCACGTGCACCGCGTCCCTGAAGCCGGCGGCCTTCAGCGCGGCGAGCGCCTCGGCGGACCGGACGCCGGACTTGCAGTGCAGCACGACCTGCCGGTCCTGCGGAAGCTTCGCGAGCGCCTCGCCGGAGATGATGTCGCCCTTGGGGATCAGGGTCGCGCCGGGGATCCGGACGATCTCGTACTCGGCCGGCTCCCGGACGTCGACCAGGAAGATGTCCTTGCCGGCGTCCTGCCACTCCTTCAGCTCCAGCGCGGTGATGGTCGAGTCGACCACCGCCTCCTGCGCCTCGACGGAGACCGCGCCGCAGAAGTCCTCGTAGTCCTCCAGCAGGTCGGTGACCGTGGGGTTCTCGCCGCAGAGCGCGCAGTTCGGGTCCTTGCGAACCTTGATCTTGCGGTAGCTCATCTCCAGGGCGTCGTAGACCATCAGCCGGCCGACCAGCGGCTCACCGATGCCGGTCAGCAGCTTGATCGCCTCGTTGACCTGGATCGACCCGATGGACGCGCAGAGCACGCCCAGCACGCCGCCCTCGGCGCACGACGGCACCATGCCGGGCGGCGGCGGCTCCGGGTAGAGGCAGCGGTAGCAGGGGCCGTGCTCGGCCCAGAACACCGACGCCTGGCCGTCGAAGCGGTAGATCGAGCCCCAGACGTACGGCTTGCCGAGCAGCACCGCCGCGTCGTTGACCATGTAGCGGGTGGCGAAGTTGTCCGTGCCGTCGACGATCAGGTCGTACTGGGCGAAGATGTCCCGGACGTTGTCCCGGTCCAGCGCGGTGTTGTGGATCTCCACATGGACCAGCGGGTTGATCTCGCGGACCGACGCGGCGGCCGACTCGGCCTTGGAGCGGCCCACGTCGGAGACGCCGTGGATGACCTGCCGCTGCAGGTTCGACTCGTCGACGGTGTCGAAGTCGATGATGCCGAGGGTGCCGACGCCGGCGGCGGCGAGGTACAACAGGGCCGGCGAGCCGAGACCGCCGGCACCGACGCAGAGCACCCGGGCGTTCTTCAGCCGCTTCTGCCCCGCCACCCCGACGTCCGGGATGATCAGGTGGCGCGAGTATCGGCGGATCTCGTCTACGGTCAGCTCGGCGGCGGGCTCGACGAGCGGGGGCAACGACACGGTGGACTCCCCGGGATCGGCGGTGGGACCGCGCCATTGTCGCTCGCCCCGCCCGGAATCGGCCATGATGAGGACCACGCCGCCCGACATGCGGGAGCGGGAATAACTCAGACGCCCTCGGTCGGCTCCCCGTCGTAGCGGGCGCCGTCGAGATACGGCCAGGCGTTCGCGACGCAGCCGTCCAGCCCGTACGTCTGCTGCTGCATCACCGGGGCGGGCTCGCCCCGCCCCGGGCAGGCCTGGTGCAACTCGCCGAACTCGTGCCCGACCTCGTGGTTGATCACGTACGTCCGGTACACGTCCAGCGGGGCACCGTAGTCCGGCACCGAGTCCATCCACCGGGCCAGATTGATGATCACCCGGCCGGGCAGGCGGCAGGAGGTGTACCGCTCGGTGGTCATGCCCCCCTCGGCGCACATCCGCTCCGAGGTGGCCGGGGTGGCCAGGTAGATGGTGAAGTCCGCGGCGGCCGCCTCGGCCACCCGCTGCACCCGCAGCTCGCCGGAGGCGATCCAGCTCCGCTGGTCGGCGAGCACCGCGTCCACCGTGGCGGCGAACTCGTCCGCGTCCTGGCCGGTGTCCCCCTCGACCGCGATTCGGTACCGGTGCAACGGTCCGCCGTACCCGTGTATCGGCGATCGGCCGTCGGCCGCCGCGAAGTGCCCGGAGCCCTCGGTCGGGTAGGCGCTGGGCTCCACCCGTGCCCCGGCGCCGCCACCGTGGGCCGGTCGCGCACCGCCGGCCGCCACCGGCGGGTCGGCGGGCCGGTGGACCAGGTCGACCAGGCCGGCCCCGGCACCACCCGCAGCCAGCAGGGCGACCAGGAGCAGCACGCCACGACGACGGCGGCGGCGCATCCGGCGCAGCCCGGGGCGGACCGGCGGGGCGGCCCCGGGGTTGGCCGGAGGGCGGTCGAAGTCGAGCCGGGCTGGACGACCGCCGCGGGTCGACCCGAGGCCGGGCTCGGCAGGCGTGCCGGAAGGGGACGACGACGTCATGACACCAGCGTGCCATGCAATTCGGTCATTTAGCTGCTTTTACCGCTTCTCCCGCGAAATACTGCTCATCGCCACGATCAGGTCTTTCACCTCGAAGGGCCGGTGTACCGCCGGCCGTCGACGTACGGCCACGGGTTCGGCCGGCAGCCGTCGAGGAAGAGGGTCTGCTGCTGCATCACCGGCGCCGGCTTCCCCGCTCCGGGACACCCCTCGTGGTGGTGCCCCAACTGGTGGCCGACCTCGTGGTTGACCACGTAGAGCCGGTAGGTGTCCAGCGGCATCCTCGCCTTGACCAGGTGCGGCGCCGAGGTCCGCCACCGGTCCAGGTTGATCACCACCTTGCCGGACACCCGGCAGGAGGTGTACGGCACCCCGCCCTTGCGAATGTTGATCCCGCCGTTGAGGCACAGCCGTCCGGCGGTGTCCCGGGTCGCCAGGTAGATCGTGAAGTCGTACCGGGTGCCCGGGACGACCCGCTGCAACCGCAGCGCACCGCTGTCCACCCAGCTCCCCGGCCCGGCCAGCGCCCGCTGCACGGCGTCGCCGAAGACGGTGACCTCCTCACCGGAGCCGTCCTCCACCGCCACCCGGAAGCGCCGCACCACCCCCGCCCGGCCCAGCACCTCGCCCGGCCGGTCGTCGTACGCGAAGCTGCCCCGGCCGTGAGCCGGCACCGGGCCGGGCAGACTCAGGACCGGCGCGGGCCTGGTCGGGCTCGGCGCCGGCGGCGGCGAGGAAGACGCCGAAGCGGACGGCGTCGGGGGCGCGCTCGGCGGCGCGGGCGGGCGGGTCGACGGCGCGTCGTCGAGCAGCGCGTCGGCGAGGACCGACGGCCGCTGCACCACCACCGGGACGGCGATCCCGGTGGCGACCAGGAACGCGAACACCACGATCACACGCTTCCAGCGGCGGGCGGCCGATCGGCGGTTCCGGGCGGGGGCGGAGCGGACTGGGGCGGGCGGGGCGGCGCCGGCGCGCGGGCGGGTGGAGACGGGCATCCGGCTCAGCCTGCCATGTCAGGGCTGAGCGCGCTCTCCTCCGTTCCGGCGAGCGAGATCTGTGGCACGTCCGCGGGCGGCCCCTCGTCCCGCGCCTCGGCGAGCAACGCCAGCACCGCCCGCGCCACGGTACGCGGCACCTCCAGCTGGGCCACATGACCCACCCCGTCGAGCATCAGCAGGCGGCTGTCCGCGATCACCCGGGCCGCCTGCGGCGCCACCCGGACGTCGACCAGCCGGTCCTGCCGTCCCCCCACCACCAGCGTGGGCACGCGCACCCCTGCCGCCAGCCGCCACAGCGAACCCGAGCCCGGCAGGTACGACCGCAGGAAGCTGGAGACCAGCCCGCGGAAGGTCCGGACGTACGCGGCGGCGTAGTGGGCAGCCTCGTAGCGAACCCGGATCTCCTCGATCGCCTCGCGCCGGCGCTGCTCGCTGATCCGGGTCAGGTCGGCGACGCACGCCTCCATCACCTGCTGCGCGGTCACCTCCGGGGCGAGCTGGGCCAGCTGCCGGGCGGCCAGCCGCTCGCCCAGGGGAATCGCCAGCAGCGGCAGCATCCGCCCCTGCAACGAACGGCGGAAGTCCAGGAACGGCAGCGCCGGGGAGATCAGGGTCAACGTCCGAACCAGGTCCGGCCGCACCGCCGCCACACGTACCGAGATCGCCCCGCCCAGTGAATTGCCGAACAGGTGCACCGGTCCCCGGTCGCCGTGCTCGATGAAGCGGATGACCCGATCGGCGAAGGCCCGGACGGTGTACCGCCGGCCGGGCTCGCTACGGCCGAAGCCGGGCAGGTCGATCGCCTGGCCGTCGAGCCGGTCGGCGAGCAGGCCGGCCAGGTCCGTCCAGTTCTGCGAGGAGCCGCCGAGGCCGTGCACGTAGAGCGCCGGCTCGGCGTCGGGGACGGTGGCGGGGGTGTCCCGCACGTACGTCACCGTGCCGTCGAGGAGTACCTGCCGGCCGGGCCACGGCGGGGGGCATCCGGGCGCGGGCAGGAGGTGGTCCGGCCAGAGAGCGGCGCGCTTCATGGCCCCAGTC
This sequence comes from Micromonospora sp. SL4-19, assembly GCF_047921475.1. NCBI lineage: Bacteria > Bacillati > Actinomycetota > Actinomycetes > Micromonosporales > Micromonosporaceae > Micromonospora > Micromonospora sp. SL4-19. The sequence continues at coordinate 40,446 of NZ_JBLROB010000012.1, read as the reverse complement.
TTCCCGCGCCACGGCCGTCCGACACCGACATCCGCTCAGGCGAGCAGCGCCTCCAGCCGACGGTTCACCGCGGCCAGGGTCGCCCGGACCACCGCCTGCCGGGGATCCCCGGCAACCAGGGCCGAGCCGGCCAGTTGCTCGACCCAGCCGTCGCACACCAGCAGCGCCACCACGGTGGCCACCTCGCAGTTGCCGAACGGCACCACCGCGGCGTGCTCGACGAAGCACCGCCCCCGCTCCACGGTCGGGGCCGCGCGGCCGAGCAGCTCGTCCAGCGCCGCCGCGGCGGCCACCGCGCAGAGCCGCAGCACGTACCCGTCGACGGCCGGCCCGGTGGAGTGGCCCTCCGCCGTCCGGTCGCCGACGATCAGGCGTACTTCCACGGTGGCGTCGAGTCCGAAGGTGCTCACCTGGACGTGGTCGAGGACCACCCGGGGCCCCGGCGCGCCGCCGGTGTCCAGCGGCCGGGAGGGCGCGGTCTCCGTCGTCGTCAGCTGACCACCGGAGTACGACGTGCCGAGGGTGGCCGGGCTGCCGGTGGCCGTGCCGGGCGGGGCGGCGGCCAGCGAGGACTCCTCCACGGTCGCCCGGCCCCGGTGAATCGCGGCCTGCCGGCGCCGGCGCGGCGGCTCGCCGCCCGGGTCCGTCCCCTCGGCGGGCGCCTCGGCGGTCCGGCCGCCGCGCGTCTCCGGCGGGCTGAAGCGGCTCTCCCCGGCCCGGTTCTCCGCGGCCCGGCCCGGGGCCGACCGCGTCGGGCCCGGTCGGTCCTCCACCGGGCGCGGCTCGCCGACGGCGCGCTCGGCGCGCGGCTGGGTCGACCGGCGGCGGACCGGGGGCGGTGGAACGGCCGGGCCGCCGGGCAGGTTCTGCGGGGCTGCGGCCAGCCCCATCCGCTCCTGGAGCAGCCGGGCCACCACCCGGCTCACCTCGGCGGGATCGGCACCGTCGGCGAGGTCGAGCCGGAGGCTGTGCGCCCCGGCCGGGGTACGGCGCAGCGCGGCGTCCCGGACACCGGCCACCTCGCGGACGGCGTCGAGGATGGCGTTGACGTCGAAACCCTCGGGCCGCTCGCGGAGCGGCGCGGGCTCGTCGTCGCGGCGCAGATGGGTGGCGATCCGGGCGAGTTCCGGGGTCTCGGCGGGCGGCTCCACGGCGGGCGGCTCCGGCACGACCGGCACGTCCGGTTCGGCGGGGACGCGCTGCGGCAGCAGAGCCGGCGCGGGCTCCGCCGGCCGGGTGTCGGCGACCGGCTCGGCTGCCGGCAGCGGTTCGGGTGCGGCGCGGCGGGCCGCGTAGGCAGGTGCGCTCGCCGGGGCGGACGCGGGGGTGCGGTCCGCGCCCGCCCCGCCGCTCGTGGCGGTGGCGGGACCGGCGGGGATCGACGGTGGACCGGGCGTCCCGGCGGGTGGCTCGTCGGCCGCGGGCCGCGGCCGGGACGGCCCGCCGTCGCGCTCCCCGGCCGGCCCGGCGCCAGCCGACCGGGCGTAGCCGGTGGACGGCCCGGCCGGCTGCACACCGCCGGGTGCCTCACGGGGAACCGGCGGGGTGCTGACCGGGGCCGCGTGCGGCGGCACGCTGAACGGGGGCACCGGCACTGCCGGCCCAGCCCAGGAGGGTCGCTCGGTCGTCTCCCGCGCGGCCGGCTCGTACGCCGGGCGGGGCTCGGCGTCGGCCCGGGGCACGTCGTACGGCGGCACCGGTTCCGGCGCCCACTCGGCGGCGCGCTCGTCGCGGGCGCGGCGGCCCGCCGGCTCCTCCTCGCGCGCCCGCCGCCCGACGGGCTCGTCCTCGACGGCGCGGCGCCCGGCGGATTCGTCCTCGTGGGCCCACGGGGGCGCCCAGCCACCACCCCGGCTCTGGCGATCCCAGTTCGAGCCGGACCAGTCCGGCTCCTCGGCCGGCGATGGCCCGCGGTCGCCCGCCGGCCCCGCGCGCTGGCCATCGATCGGCGACGGTGCGGGTTCGCCCGCCGGCTCGGCGCGCCAGTCGTCGGCCGACGCGGCGCGTGGCTCCTCGGCGGGGACGTGGCGCTCCGCCACCGGACCCGCGGGACCCGCGTCCCGCTCGCGGACCGGCCCGGCGGGCGGCGACGACGCGGGTCGGTCGGCCCAGACCCGGGAGAGCGTCGGCCGATCGGCCCGCGGCTCCGGCGGCACAGGGTCGGCCCAGCCGCGGGACAACGACGGCGGCGGCTCGGCGGCGGGCCGTTCGGCGGTCGGGGCGTGGAAGCCGGGCGGCATCTCGAAACCGGAGGCGGCGGCGCCGACCGGGGGCACCTGGAGGGCCGGCGGCGCCGACGACGGGGCAGCCCGCTCCGTCCAGTGGGAGGCCCGGCCGGGCAGCGGGTCGTCCGAGGAGTGCCGGGCCTGCGTGGCCTCCGCCTCGGCGGAGGGCTGCTCCACCGCCGGCGCCGGCCGCTGGGCCGGTACGACCAGCCGGTCGCCGTCGGTCTCGCGGTGCGGCTCGTCGACGGGCGGGGCACTCACCGGCGTCTGGCGGGTCACGGGCGACTCCTCGGCGTGCGGCACGCCGTTGACGTGGCGCCCGTTGACCCTGGCCGGCGGCTCCTCGGCGGCTGGTCCCGGCAGGGGGGCCGGGAGATCGCCATGGTGGGGCGACGACGCGGCCCACCCGCCGGCGAGGCCGGATCGAGGCCAGGCGCCGAGGCCCTCCCCGCTCCGGGCCCAGCCGGTCGCCGGGGGCGCCCACCCGCTGCCGGTGCGGGCTGGGTCGTCCTGATGACCCGTCCCGTCGCCGTTCTCTCCCGGGGCGGCGGCTCCGGGTTGCCCTGAATCACTCACCGTGCGCTCCTTGGTCGCCCCCGCTGAGGCTACCGTGTGGTGACAGTGGCGATAAGTTACAGCGGCGGGCCAATTCCGGGACGGGTTCCCGAACCCCGAACGGTTCGGGTGATAAGTGCCGGCTCGTACGATGAAACTCGGAGGTTCCCATGACCGCTGTGGGGAACGGTGCGCAGACCGCCGGCCGGCCCACCCGCCTGCCCCGCTCGGCGCGGCGCAAGCAGCTGCTCGCCGCCGCCCAGGAGGTGTTCGTCGCGCAGGGCTACCACGCCGCCGCGATGGACGACATCGCCGAGCGGGCGGGAGTCTCCAAGCCCGTGCTCTACCAGCACTTCCCCGGCAAGATGGAGCTCTACCTGGCACTGCTGGACACGCACTGCGACGCGATCGTGGCGAAGGTGCACGACGCGATGCGCGGCACCAACGACAACAAGGAGCGGGTCAGCGCCTCGGTGCGCGCGTACTTCGACTTCGTCGACCACGAGAGCGAGGCGTTCCGGCTGGTCTTCGAGTCGGACCTGCGCAACGACCCGGCCGTCCGGCAGCGGGTGGAGCGGGTCGAGCAGGGCGCCATCGCCGCGATCACCGACACCATCATCTCGGACACCGGCGTGAGCCGGGCGCACGCCGAGCTGCTCGCCTCCGGCCTGGTCGGCGCGGCGGAGACGGCCGCCCAGTTCTGGCTGGCCGGCGGCCGGCAGGTGCCCAAGGCGGAGGCCGAGGCGCTGGTCGCCGCCCTGTCCTGGCGGGGCATCGCGAGCTTCCCGCTGCAAGACGAGTCAGCCTGAACATCGGCCCGGCAGATCGGATAACCTTCTCACGGCGGCTCTTTCGCCCCAGTTGAGGAGGCACTGTGGAGGTCAAGATCGGCGTGCAGTACGCGCCGCGCGAGCTGGTCCTGGAGAGCGCGCAGTCGCCGGCCGAGATCGAGCAGATCGTGACCGACGCCGTCGCCAAGGGGGAGGGCACCCTCTCCCTGACCGACGAGAAGGGCCGGCGGGTCATCGTGCCGGTCGGCAAGGTCGCCTACGTCGAGATCGCGGAGGCCTCGCCCCGCGCGGTCGGGTTCACCGTCCGCTGAATCCCTGCCGGTTCGCCGTGGCGGGGTGCCCGCCACGGCGGCGCCGGGTCTCAGTTGTTCAACCCGGCGGCGGTCACCCGCAGAGTGTGCGCGTCAGCCGACCGCCGGAACAGCGCCGGCACGTCCACGCCGTCGCGGTGGGCGATCAATGCGGTGGGCGATCAACGCGGTGAGGTCGCCCCGGTCCGCGGTGGCGACCCGGTCGTCCTGGGAGAACGCCTCCCCGACGAGCCGCCGCGCCCACCCGTAGAGCCGGTCGACCAGGGCGGGGTCGGGGGCGGACACGAGCGCAGGCTACCGCCCGGCCGTCGCCCCGGGGCGTCCCGAAAGCCTGTGACCCAGGTCACACCAACCTGGCCCGAATGCCGGCCCAGCAGCGGAATCAGGACGACCCAGGAGCGGTTCAGGTAGTATGGAACAGTTGCCGTGGGCACCGACCCGATCAGCGCCGGACAAGTCAGCCGAGCTGATCACCGCCCGGTCCCCGGCGCGCGTGCGGCCCGGTCCGGCTCGGCGTACCGCCCCCGACCGTGTGGCCCGCGCCATACCGACCGCGCCCTGAGGACATGAGGGGCGCACCACGAGAGGGCACCCCCAAATCCATATGAGTGAGCAGACTCAAGGCCAGCCGCTGGCCCCCACCGCTCCGGTCCGTCCGGAGGCTCCCACCTTCGCCGCGCTCGGCGCCCGTCAGGAGACCGTCGAGGCCCTCGCCTCCGCCGGCATCACCCGCGCGTTCGCCATCCAGGAATACGCGCTGCCGATCGCGCTGCGCGGCGTCGACCTGATCGGCCAGGCGCCCACCGGCACCGGCAAGACCCTCGGCTTCGGCATCCCGCTGCTGGAGCGGGTGTTCGCCCCGTCCGAGGGGGGCGACGGCGTGCCGCAGGCGCTGGTCGTCGTCCCCACCCGCGAGCTGGGCCTCCAGGTCGCCAAGGACCTGGACGCCGCCGGCCGCACCCGGGGCGTCCGAGTGCTGCCGATCTACGGCGGGGTGGCGTACGAGCCGCAGATCGAGACGCTGCGCAAGGGCGTCGAGATCCTGGTCGGCACCCCGGGCCGGCTGCTGGACCTGGCCAAGCAGAAGCACCTGCGGCTCGACCGGGTGCACGCACTGGTGCTCGACGAGGCCGACCGGATGCTCGACCTGGGCTTCCTGGACGACGTCGAGAAGATCCTGGCGATGCTGCCGGAGGACCGGCAGACCATGCTTTTCTCGGCGACCATGCCGGACCCGATCGTGGCGCTGTCCCGGCGCTTCCTGCGCCACCCGATCACCATCCACGCCGGGCACACCGCCGAGACCGGCCCGAGCCCGCAGACCAAGCAGCTGGCCTACCGCACGCACTCGCTCAACAAGACCGAGATCGTGGCGCGGATCCTCCAGGCGGAGGGGCGCGGCCTGACGATGGTCTTCACCCGCACCAAGCGGGCCGCCGACCGGCTCGCCGAGGACCTCGACTTCCGCGGTTTCGCGGTCGCCGCCGTCCACGGCGACCTGGGTCAGGGCGCCCGGGAGCGGGCACTGCGGGCGTTCCGCGCCGGCAAGATCGACACTCTGGTCGCCACCGACGTGGCCGCCCGGGGCATCGACGTCACCGGCGTCACCCACGTGATCAACTACGACTGCCCCGAGGACCAGGACACCTACACCCACCGGATCGGTCGTACCGGCCGGGCCGGGGCGACCGGCGTCGCGGTGACCTTCGTCGACTGGGACGACGTGCCGCGCTGGCGGATCATCGACAAGACCCTCGGGCTCGACATGCCCGAGCCGCCGGAGACCTACCACACCTCCGCGCACCTCTACACCGACCTGGACATCTCCCGGGACGTCACCGGCACCCTGCCGACCGCCGAGCGCACCCGCGCCGGGCTGTCGGCGGAGGCCGAGGAGGACCTCGGCGGCGGCCGCTCGCGGCGCGGCGAGCGCGGCGAGCGCGGCTCGCGGCGCGGTGACGGCCGGGGCCGGGAGCGCCGCCGTGGTCGCGGGGGCGACACCGGCGCGACGCCCGAGGCCGAGGCCACCGAGGCGTCCGCCGAGGAGGGCACGCGCACCCCGCGCCGCCGGCGTCGCCGCCGGGACGGCGAGGCGGTCGCCGGGGAGCCCACCACGGTGATCGCCGCCGAGGGCGGGCCCGAGCCGGTCGCGTCGGCCGCCGCCGAGAGCGAGGCGGCACCCCGGCCGCGCCGCCGCCGGCGCCGTCGTGGTGGCGGTGGCGGATCGGGCGCCGGCACGCCGGCGGAGGCGACCGCCGACTGATCGCCGCACGACCCTGACATCCCCCGCGCCGGCTTCCCGGCGCGGGGGATGTCCCGTCTCTGCTCGATCGCACCGCCGGACCGGACCGGCGCACGCCCGGCGGCCGCGGGGCGGGGCGCCGACGGGACGCAGGACACTCACGGCCGGCCGGCCCCCGGGGGGCCGGGACCGGGAAGGAAGATGGAGTCATGCCGGAACCGCTGGACGCCGCCCTCACCGAGGTGCGGGCGCTGCTGCTCGACCCCACCCTGACCCGGGCGGTCGCCGCCGGACGGCGCCGCGGGCAGCGCCCCGCGGTGGTCCGCGCCGAGCTGCGCCCGGTCACCCTCAAGGCCGGCCCCCGGCTGCAGATCTCCACCTCCGACGGCGCCCGGCCGTACACCCGGAACGTGTCGCCGGGCGCGGAGGCCGGCGCGGCGGTCGACGCGCTGCTCGCCGAGCCGTTCGGCAACTGGCACGTGGAGACGGCCGACACGACGCTCCAGCTGCGGGTGACCAAGTCGGGTGAGGCACAGGTGCACCGGGCGGCGGCGAGCCGCCCGGCACCCGAGCCGGGCGGCCACGACCGGGCCAAGGACTACCTGCTCGACCCGGGCGACCCGATCTTCGCCGAGATCGGCGGCTCGGCGGCGAAGCGCCGCCAGGTGGACGCGTTCCTGCGAGCGCTGGCGGCCACCCTTCCGGACGACCTGACCGGGCCGCTGCGGGTGGTCGACCTGGGCTGCGGAAACGCGTACCTGACCTTCGCCGCGTACCGCTACCTGACGCAGCGGGGGCTGGACGTGACGCTGGTCGGGGTGGACGTCCGCGAGGACCAGCGCCGACGCAACACCGAGCTGGCCGAGCGGCTGGGCTGGGCCGACGAGGTGGCCTTCGTGGCCGGCACCATCGCCGACGCGGCGGTCGAGCCGGCCCCCGACCTGGTGCTGGCGCTGCACGCCTGCGACACCGCCACCGACGAGGCGCTGGCCCGGGCCGTCCGGTGGGGTGCCCGCTGGGTGCTCGCCGCCCCCTGCTGCCACCACGACGTGGCGGCCCAGCTGCGGTCCCGGCCGGCGCCCGGGCCGTACGAGCTGCTCACCCGGCAGGGCATCCTGCGCGAGCGGTTCGCGGACGTGCTGACCGACGCGCTGCGCGCCGGCCTGCTCCGGCTGCACGGCTACCGCGCCGAGGTGGTGGAGTTCGTCGACTCCCGGCACACCCCGCGCAACCTGCTGATCCGGGCCCGGCGGACCGGGAACACGCCGACGGAGGAGCAGCGGGCGGAGTACCGGGAGCTGATCGACCAGTGGGGCGTCACGCCCCGGCTGGAGGCACTGCTGCCCGGGTCGCCGGCCTGACGGCGGCGGTCCGGCACCCGGGGCCTTCCGGCCGATCAGTCAGTTGTCTCGGCAGGCGGTCGTACTACGCTCGGAGCCGCACCGTCCGGTGCTCCCGGCGGAAAGGAAAGACCCCGGAGGATGGGTTCCGCAGAGGATTCGCCGCAGATGGCGTTCGCGCGCTTCGTGCGGCGCGCCATCGATGACGCCCGCGCGGAGCGCGGCTGGACGGTGACCGATCTGGCCACCCACACCGGCGTGGGTCGGTCCACAGTGTTCCGCTGGCTGGCCGGCGACTGGCAGGACTACCCCGAGCTGGCCAAGGTGCGCGGGTTCTGCGCCGCGCTCGACCTGCCGGTGGCCGCCGCCTTCCGCGCGCTCGGCCTGCCCGGTGCCAGCCCGGTCCCCCGCCGCCGCGCCGCGGACGCCCCGGTGGAGGCGGACATCCGGGTGATCCTCGAACGGTTGGCCGACCCCGGCGTCCCCGCCGAGGAGAAGCACCATATCCGGGATCTGCTCCGCTATCTGGCCCGCCGGCCGATCCGCGGGCCGGCTGACCCGCTCAGGCCACCGTCACCGTGAACGCGGCGGTACGCACCACGCCGGCCACCTGGAAATCGAGGAACATCCGGTAGCGCCCGGGCCCGGGCGCGGTCATCCAGAACGTCACGGTGCCCGGTTCGTCCTGCGGGTCGGGGTGCACGTGCAGGTAGCCGAGGTCCCCCTCGCGCAGCGCGACCAGGTGGCCGTACGCGCCGAGGTAGCGCTCCAGCGGCGCGGCGGCATTGCCGGTCCGGATCGAGAAACGCACCGGAAGCGTCTCCCCCGCCTTCGGCGTGCCCTCGTAGCCGACGGTGAACCCGTCGACCGTGGTCGAGGTGGCCGGCGCCGGCAGCGGTCGGGGCGCGTACCCGCCGGGCGCGGCCAGGTCGACGCCGAGCGTGACCGCGGTCTGCCGGCCGTCGTCGGCGACCGCGGTGAAGTCGGCGTAGGCCCGCCAGACCCCCGGCTCGGGCAGGGTGAGCGGCACCGACCAGGTGCCGTCGGCCGCCATCGTCGGGTGCAGGTGCTGATAGCCGGTGAGGTCACGGCGCACCACGATGAGGTGCATCGGCTTGTCGTGCACGACGGCGAAGCGGGTGACCGGGCGTCGCCGCTCGTCACGGATCTGGAACCGCAGAACATCGGCCCGGCCGGCCGGGAACGCCACGGTCGACGGGGCGAGCGTGTAGCCGGCCGAGCTGATCGACAACCCGCCGGCGTCCGCGCCGCCGGCCTGGGCGGCGGTGGCCCCGTCGTGCGAGTGCGTGCCGGTGCCCGGCGCATGGGTGTGCGTCGCGGTCGCCGGGGCGGCGCCGGACGGGGTGGCGGGCGGCGGGTTCAGCCGGCCGAGACCGAAGCCGAGCAGCACGGCGAGCACCAGCCCGCCCACCACCAGGGCGAGCCGGAGCGTGCTCCCGTCCACCCCGACCGGCCCCGCCCCGGCCGCACCGGGGTCGATCCGGCCGATCCCGGGCAGGTCGAGGTCGCCCGCGGCCGGTGGTCGCGGGCCGGCCGGGACCGTGGTCGCCGGATCGGGATCGGCCGCCGGCGGGGCGCCGGCGGGCGGCGATTCAGGCAACGCCGCCGGCCAGTTCGTAACCCGCCTCGTCGACGGCGGCCCGCACGGATTCGACCGGCAATGGCTCGGCGCTGGTGAGCGTGGCCGTGCCGGCGGCCAGGTCGACCCGGACCTCCTCGACGCCGGGCAGGGCGAAGAGTTCCTCGGTGACCGCCCGCACGCAGTGCTCGCAGGTCATCCCGGTGACGGCGTACGTCTGGGTGACAGGTCGCTGCTCGGTCATGCGCCCACGGTACCGCCGGCCACCCCGCCGGCGCGGCAACGGTCGGCGACGGTGGCGACGCTCGCAGTCCGGCCGGCCCGGGAACTTTTCCCCGACCGGGACCGACGGTTCACCCAGCGACCGCGAGGGCCAGCGGGAGCACGTCCGGGGCGCCGGCTCGGCGCAGCAGCCGGGCCACCATCGTCATGGTCCAGCCGGAGTCGACCAGGTCGTCGACCAGCAGCACCGGCCCGTCCAGACCGGCCAGGGCCTCGGCCAGCTCGGCCGGCACGGCGAAGGCGTCGTGCAACGCGCGTACCCGCTGGGCGCTGTTGCCGCGCGGGCCGGCGGCCCCGGGCGGGCCGGTCGGGACGACGCGGCCGAGCAGCGGGAGGCGGCCCACGGTGGCGATCCGCTCGGCGAGCGAGCCGACCAGCGCCGGGTGGGTGCGGGAGGCGACGGCGACGACGCCGACCGGGCGGCGGGGCCAGGGGTCGTCGCCGTGCGCCCAGGCCTTCAGCACCTCGACCACCGCCGCCGCCACGTCGTCGGGGAACGGGCCGTCCGCCGCGTCCGGGCCGAGCAGGCCGCGCAGCCGCCCGCCCCAGCCCAGGTCGGAGAGGCGACCCACGGCCCGCCCGGGCAGCGCCTGCTCCGCCGGGGCGATGCGGCCCTTGAGGGGTACGCCGACCGACTCCAGGCCGGTCGGCCAGAGCTTCTTGGGCGCGATCGCCACGCCGGGGCGGCCGAGGAAGGTCTGCGCGGCGGTGAGCGCGGCGTCGGAGACCTCGGCGGTGAACAGCGGCCGGGCGCAGTTGTCGCAGCGTCCGCAGTCGGCCGCGCCGGCGTCGTCCAGGCACTCGCGCAGGTAGCGCATCCGGCAGCCGGGCGTGCCCGCGTACTCGCGCATGGCCTGCTGCTCGGCGGTGCGCGCCTGGGCGACGCGGCGCAGCCGGGCCTCGTCGTAGACCCACGGCTCGCCGGTGGCGAGCCAGCCGCCGCGCACCCGGCGGACCGCGCCGTCCACGTCGAGCACCTTGAGCATCAGCTCCAGCCGGGCCCGGCGCAGGTCGACGATCGGTTCGAGGGCCTGGGTGGACATCGGCCGGTCGGTGTGCAACGCGGCGAGCACCGCTCGGACCTGCTCCTCCGGCGGGAAGGCGAGCGAGGCGAAGTAGCGCCAGATCGCCGCGTCCTCGACGCCGGGCAGGAGCAGCACCTCGGCGTGCTCGACGGCCCGGCCGGCCCGGCCGACCTGCTGGTAGTACGCGATCGGTGAGGGCGGCGCGCCCAGGTGCACCACGAAGCCGAGGTCGGGCTTGTCGAAGCCCATCCCGAGCGCGCTGGTGGCGACCAACGCCTTGATCTTGTTGTCCAGCAGGTCCTGCTCGGCGGCGCGCCGGTCGGCGTCCTCGGCCTGCCCGGTGTACGCGGCCACCGTCCAGCCCCGCGCGCGCAGGAACTCCGCCGTCTCGCCGGCCGCCGCCACGGTCAGCGTGTAGATGATCCCGGAGCCGGGAAGCCCGTCGAGGTGGTCGGCGAGCCAGGCCAGCCGGTGGGCCGGGCTCGGCAGGTCGAGCACGCCCAGCCGCAGCGACTCCCGGTCGAGGGTGCCGCGCAGCACCAGGGCGTCGCCCAGCTGCTCGGCGACGTCCTGGGTGACCCGAGCGTTGGCGGTGGCCGTGGTGGCGAGCACCGGGGTCCGCTCGGGCAGGTCGGCGAGGAACGTACGCAACCGGCGGTAGTCCGGCCGGAAGTCGTGCCCCCAGTCGGAGACGCAGTGCGCCTCGTCCACCACCAGCAGGCCGGTGGTGGCAGCCAGCTTCGGCAGCACGCCGTCGCGGAAGTCCGGGTTGTTGAGGCGCTCCGGGCTGATAAGCAGCACGTCCACCGCTCCGGCGTGGATCTCGGCGGTGATCTCGTCCCACTCGTCGAGGTTGGCCGAGTTGATGGTCCGGGCCCGGATGCCGGCGCGGGCCGCCGACTCGACCTGGTTGCGCATCAGCGCCAGCAGCGGCGACACGATCACCGTCGGGCCGTGGTCCCCGCTCTCCCGGAGCAGGGCGGTGGCCACGAAGTAGACCGCCGACTTGCCCCAGCCGGTGCGCTGCACGCAGAGCACCCGCCGCCGGTCCACCACCAGTGCCTCGACGGCCCGCCACTGGTCCTCGCGGAGCCGGGCGTGCTCACCCGCCAGCCGCCGCAGCACCGCCTCGGCCCGCTCCCGTACGGCCACCCGATCCTGGCTCATCCGGCATTTCTACCAGCGTCCGCCTCACTCCGGCCGTCGCGCGCCCACGCCCACTCCAGTTGATCAAGAGGGATGCGTCACGATCCGAGGCAGGGGAAGGCGTCAACCTCCTGGTCAACCCTGCGTGGGCGGGAGCGGGGGGAGGAAGACGAGGATGTTGCGGAGCGAATCGGTGAGCGCCGGAGGGAGCAGGCAGCGGGCCGCCAGGTCCTCCATCGAGCCGAAGGGACCCCGCAGCCACCGGTCCATCACCACCTGCTGGCTCTGCGCGGCGGTGATCCCGGGGAGCTGGGCGATGACCTGGTCGTTCACCGCGTTGATGTCGACCAGCCCGCCGTCGTCGAACGTGCGGGGCAGGTCCGGTCGCCCGATGTGCAGATCCCGTCGGGCGGCGGGGTAGTGGTGCAGCAGGTACCGGGCCTGCTCGCGGCGGACCCGGCGCTCCTCGCCGTCCGGCGGCGCCGGGACGGCGGCCCGGCCGCGCAGCGCCCCGCTGATTTTCCGGTTGAGCAGGATCAGATGCCCGATGCCGCCGACCCAGGCGGCACCGAGCCCGATGATCGCGATGCCGTCCAGGAGATTCGGGGGCGCGTCGGGATCGCTCAGCTCCATGGCGATCGGGAAGAAGACCGCGCCGGCGAGGTAGGCGATGGTCGCGAGGGCGAGCGGGCCGCTCCGGCGGCGGATGGCGTAGAAGAGCATCACCAGCCAGGTCAGCAGGCCGAACGAGAGCAGTACGGCGATCACGGAGAGGGCCGTACCAAGGTGACTGACCCAGATCGGTGACTCGGCGCGCCGCTGCTGCTCAGGAACGAAAGCGGGCGGCGGAGGGAACACGGCCGCGGGCGAGGCCGGCGGGTCGGCGTCTCCAGCTCCTGCCTCGCTGCCCCGCTGCGCCGGCACCGGCCACCCGCCCTCGGCGTGGTCCATCGCGAACGGCGCGGCGGCGGGCGGCAGCGGAAGAAGCGGCGCCGGATCGGGCGGCAGGACAGCGGGCGAAGCGAGACTGGCCGACAACGGCGCGGGCGGCGGGACGGCGACCGGCGGCGGCACGGCGACCGGCGGCGGCACGGCGACCGGCGGCGGCACGGCGACCGGCGGCGGGACGGCGACCGGCGGCGGGGTGGACAGCAGCGCCGGGTCGGAACGCAGGATGCGTCGGTGCAGCTCCTGCAGCACCTCGCCCGGCTCGATGCCGTACTCCTCGCGAAGCAGGTCGGCAAACTCCCGGTACGCGGCAAGCGCCTCCGCCTGCCGTCCACTGCGGTGCAGCGCCAGCATCAACTGGTGCCGCAGCCGCTCCCGGACCGGGAACTCGGCCACCAGCTCGACCAGCTCGCCGACCAGCTCGCGGTGCCGCCCGATCTCCAGGCCCAGCTCGGCGCGGCTCTCCAGGGCCACGGCCCGCAGCTCGACCAACCGGTGCCGAGCGGTCTCGAAGTACAGCCCGGCGAACCCGGTGAACGGCTCGCCCTGCCAGAGCTCCAGAGCCGCCGCCAACTCGGCCAGCGCCTCCTCGGTACGGCCCTCCGCGTGTCGCTGCCGCGCCCGGTGTACGCCGCGCTCGAAGCAGACCGCGTCGACCGTCTCCGGCGGGATCCGCAGCAGGTACCCGGCGTCGGTGAGGGCCAACACCTGGCCCGGCGCGCGCGGGGACCGGTCCGGTTCCAGCACCCGGCGCAATCCGGCCACGTACTTCTGCACGACGTTGGGGCCGTTGGCGGGGGGCTCCTCCGGCCAGACCGCCTCGATGATCTGCCCGGTGGGCACCGGGCGGCCGGCGGAGAGCAGCAGCACGGCGAGCACGGCGCGCTGCTTGCCGGGGCCGAGATCGACCGGGCGGTCGGCGTACCACGCCCGCTGAGGACCGAGGATCTCGAAGCGCAGCATCCCTGACATGCGAGTATCCGCTCCTGACACCTCCGAGGTCGCCGGACGACGGTGCCGGCAGCCGGACGGCAGCATATCGGCAGCGGAACCGCCGTGGCGGTCGCCACCATCGTCATCGGCAGACGCCACGCAGCGAGAAAGAGAAACGCAATGACACAGGCAACGGGCAGCGCCGGGACCATCCGACGGACGGTGGGCACGGTCGCCGCCACGCTGGCCGCCACGGCCCTGCTCGCGGGTTGCGGGCTGAAGAGCGACCCGGCCGCCGCGCCGGGGACCCGCTCGACCACCAACCCCAAGGAGGAACTCCTCGGTGCCGTCCCGGACGAGAAGACCGGCGCCTTCCGGTTCGCCGGCAAGGACGCGTCCAGCGATGTGAGCGGTCGGATCGACCCGTCGTCCAAGGCCGTCGAGATCAACATGGCGATGGCCCCGGACAAGGACGGCATCACCGTGAAGATGTCCTTCCTGATCATCGAGGACAAGCTCTGGATGAAGGCGAAGTTCAGCGGACAGCCGGGCCTGCCGAAGTTCCCCGACAAGTGGATGACGCTGGACCGGTCGAAGCTGACCGACGGCGGCAGCGTGCCGAACTACGACGGCGCGGACCAGGGCAATGCCGGCCCACTGATCGAGGCGGCCACCTCGGTCGAGCAGCAGGGCCCCGGGAAGTACACCGGGTTCATCGACGTAATCAGCGGAAGCGCGGCCAAGGCGCTGGACGACGGTGAGGCGGAGGCGCTCGGTGAGGCCGGCAAGCGCGTGCCGTTCACCGCGCTGGTCGGGCCGGACGGGCACCTGTCCTCGCTGGTGCTGGAGATTCCCGCGGCCGGCAAGCAGAAGGCGTACCAGTACGTCGTCACGTACACCGAGTTCGACGGCACTCCGAAGATCACCGCGCCGGTCGGCAGCGCGGCGACGAAGGCGCCGGCGAAGGTGTACGAGCTGCTGAACAGCTGAGCAACGACGGAAGGGCGGCGGCCACACGGGGGGTCGTCGCCCTTGCCGTGCGAGCAGGGTCCCCGGTCAACGCCCGGCGTTGACCGGGGACCCTTCCTTTCGCCTCAGCGGCCGAGGACCGAGCCGCCGTTGACGCCGAGGACCTGACCGGTGACGTAGCCGGCGGCGGGGCTGACCAGGTAGCGGACGGCCGCCGCGATGTCGTCCGGCAGGCCGGCGCGGCCGACCAGGGTGGCGCCGACCCGCTTGGCGTGCCCCTCCGGGGTCATCCGGTCGCCGAAGAACTCGGTCTCCGCGACGTACCCGGGGCTGACCACGTTGACCGTGATCTGCTCCGGGCCGAGCTGGGCGGCCAGGTCGTACGCCCAGCCGTGCAGCGCCGCCTTCGCCGCCGAGTACGGCCCGGCCCCGCCGCGCTGTGCGGCGATCGAGCTGAGCAGGACCACCCGGCCGCCGGGGCGGCGCAGGGCGGGCCGCAGCGCCTCGGTGAGCAGGACGGCGGTGAGCACGTTGGCGTCCAGGTTGACCCGCCACCAGGCGGCGACCTCGTCGAGGGTGCCGGTCGGCCCGCCCAGGTAGCCGCCGGCGTTGTTGACCACCGCGTCGACGGTCCGGTCCCCCACGGCGGAGACGACCTCGGCGAGCTGCGCCGGGTCGGTCAGGTCGGCGGTCGCCGCGCGGACCGCGTCCGGGCGCCCGCACTCCGCTCCGATCCGTTCCGCGGCGGCCCGCAACACGTCCTCCCGCCGCCCAACGATCAGCACGTCATACCCGTCGGCGACAAGGCCCCGTGCGACGGCCGCCCCGATTCCGGTCCCGCCCCCGCTGACAACCGCGAACCGCTCCCCCAACTCCCCGACCCTTTCCTTATTGATCAAGAGGTTTGCGTCATCCTACGCCCGGGTCCCGGCAAACCCCTTGATCAACTCGGTGGAAAGCAGGTCAGGGGCGGCGGAGGGCCGCCCGGAGGAAGGTCAGGCGGGATCTGAGGCTGGCCAGGCCACCGGGGAAGAAGTAGACGGCCAGGATGAAGACCGTGCCGAGGACGAAGAGCGGCTGGGACAGCGGGTGGCTGAGGAACGCCGGGAGGCTGTCGACCGCGTCGCTCGCACCGAAGACGGTCAGCCGGTGGTCCAGGTACATGTAGAGCACGCCGCCGAGCACCGGCCCCCAACGGGTCCCCGGACCGCCGAGCACCACCATGACCAGCAGCGACAGGGTCAGCTCCGACGACGTGACGTGCGGGCTCGCACCACCCACGATCAGGCAGTAGACCGCGCCGCCGGCGGTCGCCAGCCCACCGGCCAGGGTGAACGCGACCAGCTTGAACCGGTACGGGTCGAGCCCGAGCACCCCGATCCGCCGCTCGTCGTCGCGCAGCCCGGCCAGCACCCGCCCGGTCGGCGAGCCGCTCACCCGATGCACCACGAAGACCACCAGGGCCAGGTACGCCAGCGCCAGCCAGTACAGGTTCACCGTGTTGGCCACCCCGACCAGCGCCGACGGGAGCCCCGAGACGTCCAGGGGCAGCCCCTCCTCGCCGCCCGTGAGCCCGCCGAAGTCCCGGGCCACCAGGATCGCCCCGACCTGGGCGAAGGCCAGCGTCACCATGGCGAACGCGATGCCGACCGTACGCAGCGCCACCGCGCCGAGCAGCGCGGCGAGGACGGTCCCGCCGGTCACCGTGAGCACCGCCGCCTGCCACAGCGGCAACCCGGCCCGGGTGACCAGGACGTCGGTGCCGTAGACGCCAGCGGCGAAGTAGAGGGCGTGCCCGAAGGAGAGCATCCCGGTCCGCCCGAAGAGCAGGTCGTAGCCGGCCGCCAGGCCGCCGAAGACCAGGCAGATGGCGAGCAGTTGCAGGGTGCCCGGCGAGTTCAACGGCCCCTCGAAGACTCCCGGCAGGTTCAGCGTCGAGTACGGCACGATCGCCGCCACCACCAGGGCGGCCAGCGGCGCGTACGGGCGCAGCCCGTGCCAGCGGGAGTGCCCCGGTGTCAGCTCGTCGGGCACCGCCGCGGGCGGCGCCGCAACCTCGGGGCTCTTGACCTCGGTCATGCCGTTGCCACCTTTCCGGCCAGGCCCTGCGGACGCAGCAGCAGCACCACGGCGAGCAGGCCGACCACGCAGAGGTCGCCCAGCCCGGACGTGCCGTAGTAGTTGACGAACTGTTGCAGCAGCCCCACCGCGACCGCCGCGTAGGCGGACCCGACCACCGAGCCCATCCCGCCGATCACCACCACGATGAACGCGAAGATCAGCAGCGAGCCGCCCTGTCCGGGCGAGACGGTGCCGAAGTAGACCCCGCCGAGCGCGCCGGCCAGCGCGGCAGCCGCCCCGCCGATCGCGAAGACCAGGGTGAACGCCTTGCGGACGTCGATGCCGAGCGCGGTCACCATTTCCCGGTTCTCCACCCCGGCCCGGATGATCAGGCCGTACCGGGTGAAGCGGAGGAAGGCGAGCAGCGCGCCGAGCACCACCGCCGCGGCGACGATCAGCAGCAGCCCGGCGTTCGGGACCTGGGCGCCGAGCACGGAGGTGACGGCCCGGGTCCACTCGGGCCGCGGGAACGGTCGCGGGTCGGCACCCCAGGTCGCCTGGAGCAGCGCCACCCCGGCCAGGGACAGGCCGACGGTGACCAGCACCTGCTCGATGGTGCGGGAGTAGAGCGGCCGGATCAGCACCAGCTCGACCAGTACCGCCACCAGCGCGCCGGCGAGCACGCCGAAGGCGACCGCCAGCACGAACCCGAGGCCGTCGGAGCCGGCGCCGGGCAGGTTGCCGGCCGCCCACCAGGTCGCGTACGCCCCGACGCCCAGGAAGAGGCCGTGCGCGAAGTTGAGCACGTCGGCCAGGCCGAAGACCAGGGACAGGCCGGAAGCGACCAGGAAGTAGAGCGCCGCCAGACCGAGCCCGGTCAGCGCCAACAGAATCACCGTGCTCATGCGTGCACCTCGCCCGAACCGACACCCAGCAGCGACCTGGTCAACGCGGCCTCCCGCAGCAGTTCCTGGGCGTCGCCGGTCCAGGCCACCTTTCCGGCGGAGAGCACCACCGCGTCCTTCGCCAGCCGGCGGACCACCGCCAGGTTCTGCTCCACCAGCAGCACCGGCACGGATTCGGCCACCCGTTCCAGCACCTCGGCCACCTCGGTCACCACCTTCGGCGCCAACCCCTTGGTCGGCTCGTCGATCAGCAACAGCCGGTTGTCGTTGAGCAGCACCCGACCGATCGAGAGCATCTGCTGCTGCCCGCCGGAGAGCGAACCGGCCCGTTGGCGTCCGCGCCGGTCCAGCTCGGGAAAGAGCGAATAGACCTTGTCGTACGCCGGGGTGGTGCCCCGCCGCTCGGCGAGCCGCAGGTTCTCCGCGACGGTGAGGCCGGCGAAGACGCACCGGTCCTCCGGCACGTAGCCGAGGCCGTCGCGGACCAGCCGGTGGATGGGGCGGGCGAGCAGGCTGCTCGCGCCCATCCGGGCGGTGCCGCGCACCTCGCCGTTGCGGGGGGTCAGCCCGACGACGGCCCGCAACGTGGTGGTCTTGCCCACGCCGTTGCGGCCGAGCAGCACAGTCACCCCGGTCGGCGCGACCTCGAACGACACCCCCTGGAGGATGTGCAGCCCGGCGATCCGCACCGACAGGTTCTCGACGCTGAGGACTGGTTCACTCATAGCGCCTCCCCCAGGTACGCCTCCTGCACGGTGGCGTTGGCCATCACCGTGTCCGGGGTGTCGCAGGCCAGCAGCGCCCCGTGGTGCATCACGGCGATCCGGTCGGCCAGTTCCAGGATCACGTCCATGTGGTGCTCCACCATGAGCACCGACCGCCCGCTGTCGCCGGTCAGCGACTTGATCACGCTGACCAGCTCGGGCACGTCCTCGGCGCTGACCCCGGCCATCGGCTCGTCCAGCAGCATCACCCGGGGCTCCCCGGCGAGCAGCAGGGCGATCTCCAGCTTGCGCTTCTCGCCGTGGGCCAGGGTGCCGGCGAGCGCCGTACCCCGGTCGGCGAGGCCGACCCGGTCGAGCGCCGCGTCGGCGGCGGCGGCCACCTCCCGGTCGGCCGCCGCTCGCCGCCACAGCTTCATCGAGCCACCCCGGTGCGCCTGTACGGCCAGCCGGACGTTCTCCCGCACCGTCAACGAACCGAAGACCGAGGACGCCTGGAAGGTACGGCCCAGCCCGAGGCGGGCCCGCCGGTGCGACGGGAGGCCGGTGACGTCCTCCCCGTCCAGCAGGATCCGCCCCTCGGTGGGCCGGCGCAGGCCGGTGATCAGGTTGAACAGGGAGGTCTTGCCGGCACCGTTCGGCCCGATCACGCCGAGGAACTCGCCGGGCGCGAGGTCGAGGTGGACGCTGTCGACAATGGCGACCTCACCGATCCGCCAGGTCAGACCGCGGGTGGCGAGCACGGGTCAGCCCTTCATCTGGGTGACCGGAGGCGCGGTCTCGTCACCGGTCAGGGTCTTCTGCGCGGTCGCCGTGTACTCGGTGCCGCTGCCGGAGAGCTTGGCCTGGTACATCGGCTGGAGCAGCGCGTGGTCCTCGGCCCGGATGGTCATCTGGCCCTTGATGCTGTCGAACTGCCAGCCCTCCAGCGCCTTGATCATCTTGTCGACGTCGTCGCCGCCCTCCTGCACGGCGCGGACGACCATCTGGGCGGCGGTGAAGCCGTCCGGGTGGAACAGGTCGAGCGTGCCGCCCGGGATCTTGGCCTTGGCCGCCTTGGCCGCCTCGGTGTCGCTGGCCCCGTCGAAGTAGTGCGACAGGAAGGAGATCTTGCTGCCGGCGGCGCCGAAGGTCGGCCAGGAGGCGCGGATGTCGAGGCCGGTGACGACCGTCGTGGAGGCGAGCACGCCCTGCTGGTCGAGGGTCTGCCACATGGCCGGGGCGGTGGTGCCGGCCCACGCGACGAAGAGCAGATCCGGCTTGGCGGCCTTGATCTGGCTGGCGAACGGGGTGAACTCGGTGGCGCTCGCCGGGGCCC
The DNA here is from genome assembly GCF_047921475.1 of Micromonospora sp. SL4-19. Classification (NCBI taxonomy): domain Bacteria; kingdom Bacillati; phylum Actinomycetota; class Actinomycetes; order Micromonosporales; family Micromonosporaceae; genus Micromonospora; species Micromonospora sp. SL4-19. The sequence continues at coordinate 21,073 of NZ_JBLROB010000012.1, read as the reverse complement.
GGACGCTACTCACGGTCGCGCCCGCACCGCCGATCACCGCCTTGACGGCGGCCTCGTTCGCGTCACCGAACGCCCCGTCCTGAGCGAAGACGACCACCTTCTTGCCGGTGGCGTCGCCGATGAAGGACTTGGCGGTCACCACGTCCTGGTAGGACTGCCGGCCCGAGCGGAACGTGTACTTGTTCGCGCCGGTCACCGCGTCGGTGGCGGCCGGCCCGGAGATGAACAGGACCTTGTTCTGCGCGGCGATCGGGGCGACCTGGAGGGCCACGCCGGAGGCGGTGGAGCCGGCGATGATCTTCGTACCCTTGCCGATCAGGTCCTTGGCCGCGGAGACCGCCTTCGCCGGGTCCCCCGCGTCGTCGGTCTCGGTGAGCTCGATCTTCCGGTCACCGACCTTGCCGGTGCCCTTGGTGGCGTAGTCGAGGCCGGCCTTGAAGCCCTCGATGTACTGCTTGCCGTAGCTGGCCAGCGGCCCGGACTGGGAATACACCAGCCCGACCTTGACCGGTGCGGCGTCGCCGCCGCCGGAGGCGGTGTCCTGCGGGCTGCCACAGGCCGTGGCGGCCATCGCGGCCGCCATCATCGTGGCGGCGGAAAGGAACACCCGTCGCGTGTGCCGGATCGTCATTACGACTCCAGGTGAGGACAGGGGGAACTCATTTGTCGGCTCACGCTAGAAGTGACGTCACCCACGAGCTATGTGGCCGAAACACACAAGTATGCGTGGTGGGGTGGCCATGCCTAACAACTGTCGCCCGCCGCCGTGTGGCCCGGAAGAATCCTGGTGGCCCGGGTCGCCATCGGCAGGCCAGGCGGTGTGTCGCCCCCCGCCACCGCCTCGCGGGCCTTGTCGTTGCTGCACGACCGTGAGCTGATCACCGGCCAGCCGGCCGGGGCACCTACGTCGCCGAGCGCTCCGGGCAGTAGTGTCCTCGCTCCCAATGGACCTGATGACGTAAGCGATTCACGCCCGAACGACGGAGTGGAGCCCGGCGACCAGGCGCGAACAGCACGTGGGGTGCCCGGATCGAGCCGGACACCCCACGTCACGGAAAGCGCCGCGCCGGGACTCCCGAGTATCCCGGCGCGGACGCCGATCAGAGGCCCGCGCGGGCCGCCACGGCCGTGTCCGGCTGGTCGGCGAAGGCGCCGTCCAGGCCGAGGCCGAAGAAGAGTTCGTACTCGGCCGTGATGTCGCCGCGGGCGTTCGGGTCGGTGCCGATCCGGTAGTCCACCGGCAGGAACTGGTTCTCGGCGCGGAACGTCCAGGCGTGCACGAGCAGCTTCACCCGGTGCGCGTCCTGGATCACCGTGGTCGGCGGGAGCAGCCTGCCGGCCGCGTCCCGGGGCACGATCAGGTTCTTGTTCAGGCCGACGCCGTCGGCGTACCCCGCCACCCAGGCGAGACCCTGCGCCGAGGCCAGGTCGGCGTAGGTGCGCGGGTCACCGGCGGCGGTGAAGTCGTACGGGCGGCCGGCGGAATCCATCAGCTGGATCAGCCGTACGTCGATCATGCGGTCGAGCTTGCGCAGGTTGGCCGTCTCGAAGCTCTGAATGAACACCGGATCGTTGCGGTGGGTCAGCTTGTTGGCCTTGAGCACCTTGACCAGCGGCTCCTCCAGCGGCAGGCCGACCTCCGGCGAGGCGAAGTAGCTGGGGTGCTTGGTCTCCGGGTAGACGCCGATCGTCCGGCCTCGGGCCTTGGACTCGGCCCGGGCCAGGTCGATGACCTCCTGGAAGGTCGGCACCTCGAACGTGCCGTCGAACGCGGTGTTGGCCACCCGCACCTGGGGCAGCCGCTCCTTGGCCCGCAGCGTCTTGAGCTCGGCCAGGGTGAAGTCCTCGGTGAACCAGCCGGTGGCCTTCACCCCGTCGATGGTCTTCGTCGCCTTGCGCGCGGTGAACTCGGGGTGGTCGGCCACGTCGGTCGTACCGGAGATCTCGTTCTCGTGCCGGGCGACCAGCACGCCGTCCTTCGTCGAGACCAGATCCGGCTCGATGTAGTCGGCGCCCATCCTGATCGCCAGCCGGTAGGCCTCCAGCGTGTGCTCCGGGCGGTAGCCGCTGGCGCCCCGGTGGCCGATCACAATGGGCTGCTTGGCCGCACGGGACTGCTCGGCGCGGGGCTCCGAGTCGGCCTGGGCGGCCACGGCCGGCACCACCACGGCCGCCGCGAGCAGCGCGCCGGCCACGCCGAGGGTGGAAAGGGTACGTCGCAACGCCGTCTCCTGTCGTCGATGGATACGCCCAGCAGACCGGTCCTGGTTGGCCACCAGTTGGTCGGTTCCTGTCCTGCCGGTGAATCTCCGGACGGAAGATGACGTGGTGCGCCGTTTGCTCCGTCGACCCGTGCGGCTGGTCCCGTTCGGGTTCCTGGCGGCGATCCTGTTCGGCACCGGCCTGCTGATGCTGCCCTGGGCGACCAGCCACCACCGGTACACCCCGTTCGTCACGGCGCTCTTCACCGCCACCTCGGCCGTCTCAGTCACCGGCATGGCGGTCAACGACACCCCGAACTACTGGAACGACTTCGGCCTGGCGATGATCACCGTGCTCACCCAGCTCGGTGGCCTCGGCATCCTGACCGGCGCGGCGCTGGTCATCCTGGTGGTCTCCCGGCAGCTCGGCCTTCGCAACCGGCTGCTGGTGCAGGCCGAGACGGCCGAGTACGGCGTCGGCGACGTCCGCTGGCTGCTGGCCCGGATCGCGGCGACGGTCTTCGCCACCGAGGCGGTGATGACGGCGGTGATCGCCGTCCGGTTGGGGCTGGCCTACGGCTATCCCCCGGGTCGGGCCCTGTGGTTCGCCACGTTCCACTCGATCCAGGCGTTCAACAACGCCGGGTTCGCCCTCTACTCCGACGGCCTGGTCGGCTTCTCGCGGGACCCCTGGGTGGCGTTGCCGTTGGCCCTGGGCGCGATCATCGGCGGGCTGGGTTTCCCGGCGCTGTTCGAGGCGCTGCGGGAGCGGCGCCGGCCAGGTCACTGGGCGATCGCCACCAAGCTGACCATCTGGGGCAGCCTCACGATCATCGTGCTGGGCTTCGTCGCCCTGCTGATCAGCGAGTGGCGCAATCCGCACACCATCGGCACCTTCGGCGTGCCAGGCAAGTTCCTGGCCTCGTTCACACAGATCGCGCTGAGCCGCACCGGCGGCTTCGACGTGATCCACGTCGCCGACCTCCACGACGAGAGCTTCCCCCTGTTCATCGTGCTGATGTTCATCGGCGGCGGCAGTGCGAGCACCGCCGGCGGGATCAAGGTCTCCACCTTCTTCCTGCTCGCCTTCGTCATCTGGGCCGAGCTGCGCGGCGAACCGGACGTGACGGTGGGCGGGCGGCGGGTCGCCACCGCCAGCCAGCGGCAGGCGTTGACCGTAGCGTTGCTCAGCGTGGCGGTGGTCGTCGCCGGCACGGTCGTGGTGATCGCGCTGACCTCGAACGTCCGCTTCTACGCCGCGCTCTTCGACGTCACGTCCGCGTTCAGCACCACCGGCCTGACCACCGGAGTCGCCGCGGGGCTGAAGCCGCCCGGCCAGTACCTGCTGACCGCGCTCATGTACATCGGCCGGATCGGCCCGCTCACCCTCGGATCCGCGATCGCGCTGAACACCCGACGCCGCTTGTACCGCTATCCGGAGGAGCAACCCATTGTCGGCTAGGAAGACGGACGACAGCGGCATCGCGGTGATCGGCCTGGGCCGCTTCGGCTCGCGTCTGGCCGGCTCGCTGGCTCACCTCAATCAGGACGTACTGGCCCTCGACCGTAGTCTGGAACGGGTCCAGCACTGGTCGACGCAGCTGGACCGGGTGGTCCAGGCGGACTCCACCGAGGAAACCGTGCTGCGCCAGCTCGGCGTGGCGGACTTTCGGCGGGCGGTGGTGGCTATCGGCGCCTCGGTGGAGGCGAGCGTGCTGACCGTGCTGGCCCTCACCGAGCTGGGTATCCCGCAAATCTGGGCTCGGGCCACCTCGGAGAAGCACGCGAAGATCCTCGACTCGGTGGGCGCGCACCACGTGATCTTCCCCGAGGCGGAGACCGGCGAGCGGGTCGCGCACCTGATCGTCAGCAGGATGCTGGACTTCATCGAGTTCGGCGACGACTTCGCGATCGCCACGGTACGCGTACCAGAGGCGCTGGCGGGGCGGCGGCTGCGCGAGGTGAGCCCGACGGACCGGTACGGGGTGATGGTGGTCGGCGCGAAGCTCCCCGGCGAACGGTTCCGCTACGCCGGCCCGGACACGGTGCTGCAACGCGAGAGCGTGCTCATCGTGGAAGGCAGCGTTGCCCAGGTGCAGCGGTTCGCCTCGCTGGGCTGAGCGTCAGTTCTCGTCGCCCTGGCCCCTGCCCTTGCCCTTGCCGGGCTTGCCAGGCTTGCCGGGCTTGCCAGCACCGGAAGCCGAGCCACCGCCCTTCGCCGTGCCGGTCTTCGTGCCGGTCTTCGTGCCGGCCTTGGCGGGCGCCTTCGTGGGTGCCTTGGTGGTCGGGGCCGAGCCGGCCACCCCGGACACCTGCACGCCACAGGTGCTGTCGCCGATCTTGAACTCGACCGGCAGCGGGTTGCCGCCGGTGTAGCGGCCGGTCAGCGCTACCTTCTTCGACGCTCCGGGGGTCAGCGCGGCATCGGCGGCGGACGCCTGGAGCAGCACGGTCCGCCCCTGCTGGCGTACCCCGGGCTGGGCCTTGGTGACCGTCTGCCGGCCCGGAAAGGTGAAGCTCATCGTCCAGTCGCGCAACTCCTGGCCGCTGGTGTTGGTCAGGGTCAGGTCGGCGACGAAGTCCTTGCCGGAGTCGCGGCGCAGCACGTAGTCCACCGCGCAGGCGATCGGCTGCGGCAGCCCCATTCGGGCCGCGGTCGGCTCGACGCCGCCGCTCGCCGGGCTCCTCGAGGTCACCCCCCAGACCGTGGCGGTGACCGCGACCAGGCCGGCGGCGGCAACCCCGGCCTCCACCCTGCGCCGCCGCGCGGCGGCCTTCCGGACCCGGGTACGCAGGGCGGAGAAGGGCATCGCGTCGGTCTCCGACGACCAGGGCAGGATGGTGGTCCCGGCGTTCTCCACCAGGGTCTGGTCGAACCGGCCGAGCGCCGGGGAGACCGGCACGATCGCCGCGATCCCCGCCGCGTCGGCGAGCGTACGGGCCATCTCGGCGGTGGCGGGGCGATCCTCGGGCCGCTTCGCGAGGCAGCGCCGGACCAGTTCCTCGACCTCGTCGGGCAGCCCGACGACCGGGGGCATCGGCTCCGGGTCGCGGTACATGTGAGCCTGGAGCATCTGGGTGGTGGTGCTGGCCTGCCAGGGCAGCCGTCCGGTGAGCATCCGGTACAGCAGCAGGCCGACCGCGTACACGTCGGTGGCCGGGGAGACCTGGCCGTTGTCCAATCGCTCCGGAGCCAGGTACGCGGGGGTGCCGAGCAGGGCGCCGTCCGGGCCCTTGTCGCTCTCCCCCACCAGCGCCGAGATGCCGAAGTCGACCACCTTCACCCCGGTGGGCGTGAGCATGATGTTGCCGGGGGTCACGTCCCGGTGGACCACCCCCCGGGCATGCGCGGCGGCCAGTGCCGAGGCCACCTCCGCGCCGATGATCACCGCCTCCCGCCAGGGCAACTGCCCGCCCTGGCCGAGTCGGCTGCTCAGCGGGCCGCCGTCGACCAGCTCCATCACCACGTACGGCACGGTCAGCCCGACCTGCACCGACTCGCCGTAGTCGTAGACGTTGGTGATGTTGGGGTGGCACAGCCGCGCGGCGGCCTGCGCCTCGATCCGGATCCGGTGTCGGAACGCCTTGTCGCTGGCGAGCCGGGAGGCGAGCACCTTGACCGCCACCTGGCGGCCGAGCACCTCGTCGTAGCCGCGCCAGACCACCGACATGCCGCCCGCGCCGAGCTGCTCGATCAGCCGGTACCGCTCACCCAGCAACTGTGCGCCGCTCCTGACCGCTGCACCCATGGTCGGTCCTGTTGCCCGTGGCGGGCCGTCGTACACCTGGCGAGTCGGAATCGGTCAGAAAGTCACCCGTTCAGGCGAGCGCGAGGAGCTGGTCCACCGGGGCGCAGGCGGCCAGGATCAATACATCGAGACATGGACATGGTTGGTGTGGTCGGCGGCCGGACTGCCACCACCGCTGTACGACCGCCAGCCGGTGTTCGGCATCCAGATCTGCCGGTACCAGATCACGTACATGACGCCGAGCTTGCTCGCGTTGTTCTTGAGGTAGCTGGCGAGGCTGTCCCCGTACGCCTTGTCGCCGCCGGTGGCCGAGACGTTCTCGAAGCCGCCGGTCGCGGCGGCGAAGTCGCAGGCCCGCCCCTTCGGGTGCTCGCCGCCACCACCGCTGCGGTGGCAGGAGACGTAGCGCTTGTAGCCGGCCGCCTTGGCCTGCTGCATCATGTGCAACGTCCGCGGGGTGATGCAGCCCGAGGTGGTGGGGTCGTTCACCGAGCAGGACTCCGACGGCCACGAACCGTCGGAGTTGCGCGGGGCCGGTTTGGCGGACCCGGAGCCGCCGCTGAAGCCGGAGCTGCTGCCCGAGCTCACCTTGGCCAGCGCCACCTCGGCGTCCCGCTTCTTCTTCGCCAGGATGGCGAGCTGCTTCTGCTGCTCGCGGATCTCGGTGTCGATGGCCAGCTTGGCCCGGGCGGCCTCGGCCTTCGCCTCGTGCAGGTCCCGCAGCCGCCTGCTGTCCCGCTGGGCCATCACGTCCAGCTCGGCGGCGCGCTGGACGAACGAGTTCGGGTCGGAGCTGGCCAGCAGCGCCGACACCGCGGTCAGCCGGCCCAGCCGGTACGAATGCGCGGCCACCTCGCCCACCTGCGCGTTCAGCTCGACCAGGCGCACTTCGAGCTGCTTGAACTGCGCGGTCAGCTCGGCCTGCCGGCGTTTGGAGTTGTCGAGCCGGGCCTTGGCCTCGATGTGGCCCTTCGCCGCCGCCTCGAGGGCCGCCCGCAGCTCCTTGCTGCCGCCCTCGTCGGGTGCGCTCGGGGGCGCCGCGAAGGCGGCCCCGGCCGGGACGAGGCCGGCACCGAGCAGCAGGGCCGCCGCGGCGAACAGGGCGAGCAACGGCCGGCGGACGCGCCGCCGGATGAGCCTGGTCCTGGGCACGAACGCGTCCCTTCCGTCGACCGCCGACCCCCGGTTGACTGCGCGCGGCGGCGGCTCCACCGGCCCCGGACGGCGGCCTGCTGGCGGAGACCGCCGGTCACGATACCGGACAACGGGCTCCGCGCCAGACCTCCGACCTCGGACGACACCAATCATCGACGCAGCGTGCCGACGACGTCGCGGAGCCGTGACGATCATGGATGCGCCGCTCGGAGACGGTCAGCCGTCGAGCAGCGCCGACCGCACCTGGTCCCAGATCTCCGCGCTGGCCGCGACCAGCAGGCCCCGGCCGTCGTCGGCCGGGTGGTAGCCGGTCCCGTCGAAGCGGCGGGCCACCCCGCCCGCCTCCCGCACGAGGAGGGTGCCGGGCGCATGGTCCCAGGGCAGGGTGCGCCAGAAGAGGACGAACTGCTGCGCGCCGGTGAGCACGTCCAGGTACTCCCGGCCGGCGCAGTGCTGGCCGGGCAGCAGTTCACCGATCCGCCGGCCGCCCGCCTCCACGCTCCGCCGGGCCTCCGCCGGCAGGAACCGGGTCATGGCGGTGCCGCGCAGCGCCCCGACCTCCACCACCGGCCCGGTGGTGCGTACCGGCGTCCCGTCCAGCCAGGTGCCCGCGCCCGCGCGGCACGCGGCCATGGTCCCGTCCAGCGGGTCGTACACCCAGGAGGCCGCCGGCACGCCATCGGTCAGCAGCGCCACCATCAGGGCGAACGGGCGCTTGCCGGCGGCGAAGTTGGCGGTGCCGTCGACCGGGTCGACCAACCAGACGTCACCGGTGCCGCGCAGGTGCCGCAGCAGGTCCGGGTCGTCGGCGACCGCCTCCTCGCCGACCACCACGGAACCGGGGCGTATCCGCCGCAGCCGGGCGGAGATCAGCTCCTCCGCCCGCCGGTCGGCGACGGTGACCAGCTCGCCGGGTGCCTTCTCGGCGATGTCGCCGTCGTCGAGCCGCCGGAACATCGGCACCACGACGTCCGCCGCGGCCTCCCGCAGCAGCACGCCGACGTCCTCCAGCAGCTGGTCAGCCACGCGGCGGCAGCTTGACCACGCTGACGAAGAACTCGTCGATCTGGCGGACCACCGAGATGAAGCGCTCGAAGTCCACGGGCTTGGTCACGTAGGCGTTGGCGTGCAACTGGTAGCTGCGCAGGATGTCCTCGTCGGCCTGCGAGGTGGTGAGCACCACGACCGGGATGCGGCAGAGCTGCTCGTCCTTCTTGATCTCCTCCAGCACCTCCCGGCCGTCCCGCCGGGGCAGGTTCAGGTCGAGCAGGATCAGGTCCGGGGTCACCGCATCCGCGTACTGGCCCTCGCGGCGCAGGTAGGCCAGCGCCTCGGCGCCGTCCGAGACGACCGTGAGCCGGTTACGCAGCTTGTGCTCCGCGAACGCCTCCTGCGTCATCAGCACGTCACCCGGGTCGTCCTCGACCAGCAGGACCTCGATCGGGCTCTTGCCGTCTGCCGGCGCGGTCATCCCACCGTCTCCCTCATGCCACCCGTTGTACCGTCTCGGGCCGCCCCGTCGGGCGTCTCCCCCCGTACCGTGCCGTCCGGCTGTCGGCCGACCGGTGCCCCCTCGGGCGTGGTCGCCGTCCCCTCCTCGGGCACCCCCTCGTCCCCGGTCGACTCCTCGCCCTCCGCGGGAAGCGCCGGGAGCGTGAACCGGATCACGGTGCCCTCCTCGGCGTCGGTGTCGACCCAGACCTGGCCGCCGTGATACTCCACGATCTTCTTCACGATGGCCAGGCCGATGCCGGTCCCCGGGTACGCGTCCTTGGAGTGCAGCCGCTGGAAGATGACGAAGATCTTGTCGGCGAACTCCGGCTCGATCCCGATGCCGTTGTCCTGGCAGCTGATCTCCCACTCGTCGCCGACCCGCCGGGCCGACATGTGCACCCTGGGCGGCAGGTCCGGCCGGCGGAACTTGATCGAGTTGCTGACCAGGTTGGCCAGCAGGTTGGTCAGCAGCGGCTCCTCGCCGCAGATCACCGGCAGCTCGTCCCAGGTCAGTTCCGCGTCGGCGTACTGCCGGGCGGCCTCGGTCTGGGCGGCCACGTCGCCCATCACCTTGTTCAGGTCGACCTCGGCGAAGCCGGTGGTGAGACGGCCGATCCGGGAGAACGCGAGCAGGTCGTTGATCAGCCGCTGCATCCGCTGCGCACCGTCGACGGCGAACGCGATGTACTGGTCGGCGCGCTCGTCGAGCTGGCCCGCGTAGCGCCGCTGGAGGAGCTGGCAGAAGCTGGCCACCTTGCGCAGCGGCTCCTGGAGGTCGTGCGACGCGACGTACGCGAACTGCTCCAGGTCGCGGTTGGACCGGGTGAGCTCCTCGGCCTGCTTCTGCAGCTGGCTGTTGACCCACTCGATGCGCTCCCGGGCCTGGCGGACCTCGTCCAGCTCCTGAGCGATCTTCTGCCGCATGGCGTCGATGTCGTCGGCGAGCCGGCGGAACTCCGGCGGCCCGGACCCCTCGATGTGATGCTGGTAGTCACCGGCGGCGACCTCCCGCACCTGGCCCACCAGCGCGGCCAACGGCCGGATCAGGATGCGGTCCAGGGAGAGCAGCATGACGGCGCCGGCCACCGCCACCACCAGGGCGGCGCCGATCAGCAGCACCACCAGCACGTTGCTGGTGGAACTGACCCGGTCGGCGGCCTGCTGCCGGATGACCAGGATCTCGTCCTGGAGCTGGTCGACCGAGGCCCGGACGCCGTCGAACTCCTGCCGGGTCTGGTCGGTGATCAGCGCCTGCCCGGCGGTCGGGCCACTGCGCTCGATCGTGGTGATCACCGGCTCGGCGACCGCTGCCCGCCAGCCGGTCGCCCGCTGCTCCACCACCGCCAGCTCGCGCCGCACGTCCGGATAGTCGGCGGCCAGCTGCTCCATCGAGGCGACGAGGTCGCGTTCCCGCTCCAGGCCCGCCGCATACGGGGCGAGGTCCTTGCGGTCGCCGTTCACCGCGTACCCGCGGACGGCCGTCTCCTGGTCCAGCAGGGCGCTCATCAGCTCCTGCGCCTGGACTCGGAGCGGACCGGTCTTGACCAGCACCGCGTCGATGTTCTGCCGGTTCTTCTCCGCGACCACCGCCTCGGCGGCGGCCAGCCCGAGCAGCAGCACCAGAACGACGGTGAGCAGCGCGACCATCCGACGCCGCAGGGTCCAGCCCTGTCGGTACGCGTTCACCGGCCACCACCCCGGCTGACCAGCAGCATGGCGACGTCGTCGGCGAGCGGGCCGCCGTTCATCTGCTCGGCCCGGCCGACCAGCCACGCCGGCAGCTCGGCCAGCGGCACCGCCTGGCTGGTGGGATCGGCGAGCAGTTCGGTGAGCCCGGGCACGTCGAGCCGGTCGTCACCGGTGCCCACCCGACCCTCGATCAGGCCGTCGGTGTACATCAGCAGCGACCAGTCATCAGCGTCGAACTCCAGGTCGAAGGCGACCGGCCGGCGCGGTCGTACGCCGAGCAGCAGGCCGCCCCTGGCGGGTACCGGGGCGACCTTACCTCCGCTCAGCAGCAGCGGCGGCGGATGGCCGGCGAGCCGCACGGTGGCACGGTCGGCCGCCAGATCGAGGCGGGTGGTCGCGACCGTGGCGAAGATCTCCTGGAGCCGGCGCTCGCTCATCAGCACCTGCTCCAGGGCGGGCAGCACCTCGTCGTCCGGCACCCCGGCCAGGATCAGCGCCCGCCAGGCGACCCGCAGTTCGACGCCCAGGGCCGCCTCGTCCACGCCGTGCCCGCAGACGTCGCCGACGATCAGGTCGATCCGGTCCGGCCGGGTCTGCACCACGTCGTAGAAGTCGCCACCGATCAGCGCGGCGTGCCGGCCGGGCCGGTAGAAGGTGTGCACCGACACCTGGTCGGTGGTCATCAGCGGCTGCGGCAGCAGGCCGCGCTCCAGCCGGGCCGACTCGGCCTGGCGCAGCTCCACCTCGCGCAGCCGGCGGGCGTTCTCGTCGGCCCGCTTGCGCTCGACGGCGTAGCGCAGCGCGCGGGCCAGCAGGACGCCGTCGACCTGCCCCTTGACCAGATAGTCCTGGGCGCCCTCGGCGACCGCGACGATGCCCAGGTGCTCGTCGGAGCGGCCGGTGAGCACGCAGACCGCGGCTCCGCTGGCCATCTCCAGCACCTGGCGCAGCCCGTCCAGGCCCTGCGCGTCGGGCAGGCCCAGGTCGAGCAGGACGCAGTCGACCCCCGTCACCCGCCGCCGAGCCTCGCTGAGACTGGTCGCGACCAGCAGATCGATCATGGAGTTGGTCTCGGCGAGCAGTTCGCGGACCAAGAAGGCGTCACCCTCGTCGTCCTCGACCAGCAACACCCGCAGCCGCTCGCCGGGCGGCAGGTTGGCCGAGTGCCCGAAGCCGCCCTGGGCGATCCCTCGGGGCACGACGGAGGGACCGGCTACGCCGGGCCTCCGGTGCGGCCGGGTCACCGGGGCGAGACGCGGGAGTTCGCTGGTGATGTCGGACTCCTTCCGAGTGCCCTGCTGATCCTGTATCAGACAACGGTCGCACACAACACGACCGGCGGCGGTGTGGGCGGGGCGCGCCGTGGGAGGTTCACCACGGGCCGGCGGAGGTGCAGGATGATGCCACCCCCGACCACCCCGAGGAGTTCTGAGTGGGCGTACCCCTCACCCGCCCCGCCGACCGGGCGCTGGCCCGGCCGCGCCGCCGGCTGCCCGCCGCGGTCGCCGCGCTAGCCGCGCTGCTCGCCGTCGGCGCGGGTGTCCTGGTCGACCTGGCCACCCCGGCGCCGCGCCCGTCGGACGCGCCGGCGGACCAGTTCAGCGCCGAGCGGGCGTACGAGAATGTCAAGGTCATCGCGGCCCGGCCGCACGTGGCCGGCAGCGCCGCCAACGACCAGGTCCGCGAGCACGTCGTGGGCGTGCTGCGGGGGCTCGGCCTGGAGACCGAGGTGCAGGACACCGTCGCCCCGGAGGCCGGGCAGCTCAGCGGGGCGGCCGGCGGGGCGACCGTGGCCCGGGTCCGCAACGTGGTGGCCCGGCTGCCCGGCACCGGGTCGACCGGACGGGTCTTCCTGGTGGCCCACTACGACTCGGTGCAGACGGGGCCGGGCGGCAACGACGACGCCGCCGGCACCTCCAGCGTCCTGGAGGTGGCCCGGGCGCTGGCCGCGGGCCCGCGTCCGCGAAACGACATCGTCTTCGTGCTCACCGACGCGGAGGAGGCGTGCCTCTGCGGCGCCTCCGCGTTCGCCGCCAGCCACCCGCTGGCCGCCGGCGGCGGGGTGGTGCTCAACCTGGAGGCGCGCGGCAGCACCGGCCCGGTGATCATGTTCGAGACGTCCCGGAACAACGCGAAGCTCGTCGACGTCTTCGGCCGGGCCGCCCCGCACCCGGTGGGCACGTCGTTCGCGGTGGAGATCTATCGGGCGCTGCCGAACGACACCGACTTCACCGCCTTCCTGGACCACGACTTCGCCGGGCTGAACTCGGCGTACATCGACGGCGGCGCGGTCTACCACACGCCGCTGGACGTTCCGGCGGCGATGGACCGGGGCAGCCTCCAGCAGCACGGTGACAACGCGCTCGGGCTGGCCCGGGAGTTCGGCCGGACCGACCTGACGAAGCTGGGTTCCGACCACGACGCCACCTACTTCCCGGTGCCGGGCGGCCTGGTCCGCTACCCCGGCTGGCTCAGCCTGCCGCTGGCGCTGGCCGCCCTGGTCGCGGTCGGCCTGCTCGGCTGGCGGCTGCGCCGGCGCGGCCGGGCCACCGCCGCCCGGCTCGCGGCCGGCGTCGGGCTGGCCCTGGCGCCGATCGTCGCCGCTCCACTGGGCGCGTGGCTGCTCTGGACGGCGATCACCACGATCCGCCCCGGGTACGCCGAACTGCTCGACCCGTACCGGCCGGTCTGGTACCGGCTCGCCGTGGTGGCGCTCGCCGCCGCGGTCCTCCTCACCTGGTACGCGCTGACCCGCCGCTGGGCCGGTCCGGCCGCCCTCGCCTTCGGCGGGCTGGTCTGGCTGGCCCTGTTCGGGGTGCTGCTCGCCGTGCTCGTGCCCGGTGGGGCGTACCTGGCCACCCTGCCGGCGCTGGCCGGCGCGCTCGCCGGCCTGGTGGCGCTGGCCACTCGGCTGGACGGCCCGGGGCCGGTGGTCGCGGTGACCCTGGCCGGCGCGGTGGCCGTGGTGATCCTGCTGCCCACCGTGGTGCTGCTCTTCCCGGCGCTGGGCATGGCGATGGGCGGGGTGGCCGCGCTCTTCGCGGTGCTGCTCGGGCTGGCCGCGCTGCCGGTGATCGACCTGCTGCACCCGCAGGCCGGCGGCCAGCGGGGCCTGACGGCGCTCCGCGCCCGCCGGCTGGGCGCGCTGCCGGCCGCCGCCACCGCGCTCACGGCCGCGGTGCTCGCCGGGGTCGGGCTGGCCGTGGACCGCTTCGACGCCGCCCACCCCGTGCCCACCCATCTGATGTACGCCCTCGACGCCGGCACCGGGAATGCGCAGTGGCTCAGCCACGAGGACGAGCCGCAGCCCTGGACCGACGGTTACGTGGACGGCTGGACGAAGGTCGAGGACTTCCCGGGGCTGGGCGACGCCGAGCTGCGCAGCGGTCCGGCGCAGCCGGCCGACCTGCCGGCACCCAAGCTGGAGATCCTCTCCGACTCCACCTCGGGCACCCCCGAGGCCGGCCAGCTGCGCACCCTCCGGGTCCGGGTCGTCCCCCAGCGCCCGGTTCGGCTGCTCTCGCTGCACGTGGACGGCTCGACCATCGTCACGTCGACCAGTGTGGGCGGGCTTGAGCTCGGCGGCGGTCGGGTCACCGACGGCCGGCCGTGGGGCTTCGGCATCGTCTTCCACGCGCCGCCACCCGAGGGCGTGGAGATCACCCTGGTGATGGGGAAGGGTGACCGGCAGGCGCTCCGGGTGATGGACGCCAGCGACGGTCTGGCCGGCATTCCCGGTTTCCGCCCCCGCCCGCCCGACGTCGGCGTCGTCGGCTCCCACTCCTCGGAGATGCTGGCGGTCGCCAACACCTACTCCTTCTGACCCCACCACTGCAAGATCGCGGGAACGGAGGTCGGGCCCAAGAAAACCTGGGGACAGATGTCGAAGGGTGAGCGGCAGCTTCTACCTATGGGTGAAGGACAGGCCACGAACCCAAGGAGCAGATCGATGACGAAGGTTACGACCGGAGCGACCATGTCGTTGGACGGCTACATCGCGGACGCGTCGCACGGTGGGTTCGAGTACCTCTTCCAGTGGTACGACAACGGCGACGTCGAGACGCCGACGGCCAACCCCGACCTGACGATGCGCACCTCGGCGGCGAGCGCGGAACACCTGCGCGAGCTGAACGAGCGGACCGGAGCCCTCGTCGTCGGCCGGCGGCTGTTCGACATGACCAACGGCTGGGGCGGCCGGCACCCGATGAACGTGCCCGTGGTCGTCGTCACGCACCGCGTGCCGGAGGGTTGGAACCGCGAGGGCGACTCGTTCGTGTTCGTCACGGACGGCATCGAGAGCGCGATCGACCGGGCGAAGGCCCTAGCCGGCGACAAGCAGGTCGGCGTCAACGGCGGCACCATCGCGACGCAGGTCATCGAGGCCGGCCTGCTCGACGAGGTCCACGTCGATCTCGTCCCGGTCCTGCTCGGCGACGGCATCCCGCTTTTCGCCAGCCTGAAGATCGCGCCCGTCCAGCTGGAGGGGCCCACGAAGGTCGTCCAGGGCAACGGGGTCACCCACCTCGCCTACCAGGTACGCACGGCAGCCTGACGACAAAGCCCAGGTCATCGGTGATGAGCCGATGGCCTGGGCTTCTGGTGAGCATGCTCACTTCAGCTAGATCGGATACCGGCCGACCGGCAGCCTGGCCGGGTGTCAACCGCGGTGATGCCCGAGCGCCCTGCCGTCGCTGTCGCGCCCGCCAGGCGCGACCCGTACATCGACAACATCAAAGGGCTGCTGATCGTCCTGGTCGTGCTCGGCCACCTGGTGGGTCAGACGGTCGACTCCTCTCCGGCTGGCAGAACGATCTACACGTTCATCTACCTGTGCCACATGCCGGCCTTCGTCATGCTTTCGGGGATGCTCTCGGCAACCGAACTCACCGGCCGTCGTGCGGCGTCACTGATCCGGGATCTGCTCGCGCCGTACGTGGTGTTCCAGCTGCTCTACATGACCTTCTACACGGTGCTGGACCAGCCGATGCACTGGACGGTCAACGGGTTCCTCTCCCCGATCTATCACCTGTGGTTCCTGCCCGCGCTGTTCATCTGGCGGATGCTCGCTCCGCTCTTCGCCCACCTTCGCGGAGCGGTTGTCATCGCGATCGTGGTGTCCCTCTCCGCAGGAGCCGCCACGGTGCTCGGCCGCGCCCTGGCACTGGACCGGGTGGCAGGAATGCTGCCCTTCTTCGTCCTCGGCGTCTGGCTCGGTCGCGGCAGGCTCGCGTACCGCCCATCTCGGCTTGTGCGGCTGGCCGCGATCGCCGTGCTCATCGCTGCCGCGCCGATCGCCTACCTGGTCGGCTCGCGCCTGTCGGGCCTCTGGGTGTACTGGAACCGCGCTTACCAGCAACTCGGGGTGGAGGTGACCGAAGGCGTCCTGATCCGGCTTGGACTGATGGCCGTCGGGGTGGCGATGACCTGGGCGATCATGATGCTCGCGCCGCGCCGCCAGACGTTCCTCACGGGCTGGGGAGCCAACTCCATGTACCCGTATCTGCTGCACGTGTTCGTCGTCATGGCCTTCGCCTGGTCACCCCTCGTCAACCAGGTCGACAACATCCCAGCCTTGCTGGTGCTCATCGCCGCGTCCGTCGCGCTGGTCTGGATCACCGCCAGCCGGCCCGTGGTGTGGGCGTTGCGCCCGCTGGTAAGCCCTCCGGTCGGCTGGCTGCTCAGGGAAGGGCGGTGAAGTTGCGAGCCTGTCCGCCTCGGACGGGGATGGCGGGTGCCTGGGTATGCGGAGCGCGAGGACGGCGATGTCGTCTTCATGAGCTGGATCGGGGACGGCTGCGATGACCGCGTCGACCAGTTCGTCGAGGGGAAGGTGTGCGTGGGCGGCGAGGCATGAATCCAGTCGCGCGATGCCTTCTTCCAACGTCTCGGAACGGCGTTCCATCAGCCCATCGGTGTAGAGGAGCAGCGTCGAGCCAGGGGGCAGCGGCTGCTGGTGGTTGGTGCGGCCGATGAGGCGGCTCGCGCCGAGCAGGAGATCGCGGCCGGACAGTGCCCGTACGCTGCCGTCGGGGCCGACGAGTACGGGCGGCGGGTGGCCGGCGTTGGACCACCGCAGCAGGTGGGAGCCGTCCGGCGTGGCTTCGACGTATGCCAGACACACTGAGGCGATCGAGTGGTTGCCGAGAAGGTGGTTGGCGTTGTCGAGTCGCCGCAGCAGGGCCGACGGTGGTTCGTGCCGGTCGACGAGGTAGCCGCGCAGGATGGAACGCAGCTGCCCCATCCGCGCCGCGGCGTTGATGTCGTGTCCGGCGACGTCCCCGATGACGACGGCGAGACTGTCCTTGTCGATCTTTACCGCGTCGTACCAGTCACCGCCGACCTGGTCGCGGTGGTGTGCCGGCTGGTAGCGAGCGGCCAGCTCCAGATGGTCCAACGGGGGAAGTTGGCTGAGCATGGCCCGTTGCAAGGTTTCAGCTGCGACGACGCGGTCCTGAAGGTGGCTGGCCCGTTGTAGCGCGTGGGCGACGTAGCCGGCAAGTGAGGTGATGACAGCCTGTTCGTCGACCTCAAGGGGATGGGGCTCCGGCCAGGCGAAGAACAGGGCACCCGTGGCCTGACCGGGGCCTGGCAGCGGAGCGGCGGCGATGGCGTGCCAGCCCACCGCTTCGATCTCTTCGGCCAGGTGCGGGTAGCGGGCGAAAATCGACGGTCTGTCCTCGAGGAAGACGGGCGTGCCGGTACGGACGGCGTCGACCGCCGGCAGCGGGTCCCTGAGCGAAACGGGTAGCCGCTCGGCAATCCGCGGCGGCAACTGGGAGGGACCGATCAGATTGATGGAGTCCTCGTTGTCGCGAATGAGCAGCCCGACGTAGGACGGGTCGAGGGGGCCGCCGAGAGTGCCGCCGAGGAGGTTGCCGATGGCCGCGACGACGCCGTCAAGGGTCTGCGTGTTGGCCAGTGCGGTGCTTCCGGCGAGCAGGGCCTGGCTACGGTCGAAGGCGAGGGCCAACCGGGCGGACAGCTGCTCGGCCACGGTCTGGGCGGCAACCCTTGCCTTCGCCTCACGCTCGGCTCGGGTGGCAGTGATGCGCAGCCGCAGCTTCGCCGAACAGGCGGCGGCCAGATCAGCCAGCAGATCAAGCTCGGCGTCGGTCCAGATCCGGGGCGCGGTGTCGATCGCGCACAGGGAGCCGAGGATGTTGCCCTGCTCGTCGAGCAGCGGCATCCCGGCATACGCTACGACCCCTAAATCCTCAACAGCCGGGTTGTTGCACACGCGATCATCGCCGCGAGCGTCGGTGATCACGAGAGGCTTGGCCGACATCACGAGAGGCTTGGCCGACATCACGTCCGGCTGGCAGAAGGAGTGGGTCAGCGGGGTCTGCCGGGTGGCGGCCCACGGCTGGCCCAGCCCGGTCGCGCCGGGGAAGTACTGGCGGGCATCGTCGACCAGCGACACCAGCGCCACCGGAACGCGAATGATCTTGGCGACCATGCGTGCAAAGCGATCCAGCGCCTCGTCGGGTACTGCAGCCAGGGCAGTCGCGCGTACCGAGGTCAGCCGGGCCCCATCTTCCAACACTCTGCTACCAGCCCACCTGAAATAGGCCGCCCGATCGGGATCGGCGGCGGCCAACCTACCGGAGGCTCACCGTCCTACCCAAGCCTCAGAGCCATCACACGCGGCTGTCCGGGAGGTCGGGCGGCCGGGGCTCTTACTTCCAGCGGAAGTGGACGAACCAGAGCAGACCACGACGTTGACCTGCAACGCAACGCCGACTCAAGATTCCGGGAACAGATCGGGCACAGCTCGGCTCATGACCGGGTCACCAGGCGAGGGTCAGCGCCGCATTCTTAGCCCGGCGGACAGAGCTCCCCGCATGTCGACGTACTGGGTGATCTGCTGCTGGACGCGGGCCAGGTCGGCCCGGCGCTCCTCCGGCGCTCCGACGTCGGCTACAGCGCTGGCCAGGTCGACCACCCGGGCCGCCGGCTGGTACTGCATCCAGGTTGCGTGCACCTCGACGCCGCTCACCTCCCATCGGCCGGACGCCTTCCGGGTGAAGGTGAACTCTGGCACCACCGCCTGCTGGGTGCTCTCCTCAGAGCCGTACGTGGTCAGGTTGCCGAGCCCGTACGCCACCCACTTCGTGCCGATCTTCTCGAACGGCTGTACCACGTGTACGTGGTGGCCCACGATGAGGTCGATGTCGGGTGAGGCGAGGAGATCCCGGGCGAGCTGGAGCTGCTCGTCGTTCGGCTTGTTCTGGTACTCCGTGCCCCAGTGCATCGACAGGATGACAATCTCCGCACCCAGGTCGCGGGCCCGCCGCGCCTCGGCCAGGACGGCGTTGCGGTCGGCGAGGTTCGCGACCCAGTCCTGGCCGGTAGGCCGAGGGATGCCATTGAAACCGAAGGTGTACGACAACTGGGCCACCTTCACCCCGGCCACGTCGAGAATGTTGGGCCGCGCTGCCTCCTGTGGGCTCCGCGCGGTCCCGGCATGGCGTAATCCGACCTGGTCCAACTTGTCGAGGGTGCGGCGGATGCCCGGTACACCTGTGTCGAGGGAATGGTTGGAGGCTGTCGAGCATGTGTCGAACCCAGCCCATGCCGCGGCATCGGCCAGTTCCGGGGGCACGCTGAAGACCGGGTAACCGGTGAACGGGCCGGACGGCTCCGCCAGCGGGGTCTCCATGTGGCAGATCGCCAGGTCGGCCCGGCTGACCACCGGCCGCACCGCGGCCAGGACCTGGGTGAAATCGTGGCCGTCGCGTCCGGCGGCGCGGGCGTCGGTCGCGGCCTGCGCCGTCAACTCGGGATGCACCAAGAGGTCACCGGCGGCGACGACGGTGAGCTGGGATTTCGGCGCAGGCGACTGGCTAGCGGTCGAAGCTCGCCCGGGCCGCTTGGTGTCCCCACGGACGAGTGGGCTGCTACAGCCGGCCACGAGCACGACCGACAGAAGCAGGCCAGACGACATTCTCCTCATATGAACCATCTTCGCGTTCTTGCCCGAGGCCTGGGCGAGAAATCGGAAGCTCTGCAACCTCTCGGATGACAATCCGTCGGGTCACGGCAGGCCTAAGGTCACCAGCCGAGCGCCCGATTGCTGGCATAGGGCCGCATCGACCAGGTTCCGCGTCCGGTCGATCGCCTCTGGCCACTCCCCCGCGTACGTGTTCAGGGTGATGATCGGCGTCGCATGCCCCAGCGCCATCTGAACCGTCTTCACGCTCGCCCCGCCGTGGATCAACAGCGTCGCGAAGTAGTGGCGCAGCCCGTGGTAGCCGAACCCCTCCGGAACCCCGTCGACCGCTTCCACGGCTTTCTTCCATGGGTACGCCCACCCGGTTCGCTGGATCGGGTTGCCCCGGCCGCTCGTGAACAGCAACTTCGCCTTGCGAATCATCGGCTTGCGGGGGTTCGTCTCATCGAGAATCTCCACGTCGACCGGCGGGAAGATTTGGATGTGCCGGGCGAGCGCATCGGCGACCACCTGGCCCATCTCCACAGTTCGCCGACTGGTCGCAGTCTTCGGTGGCGCGAGCCGTGGCGACTTGCCCGGCGGGGTGACCACCTGCTGAACAATGCGGATCTCTCGGCGCAGGAAGTCGACGTGCTCCAGCTCCAGGCCCCAAGCTTCGCCCTGGCGCAAGCCGGCTCCGGCAGCCAGGTACACCAGCGCTCGGTACCGCTCCCGGCTCGGCTTGCCCGGTTCAGGCTTGACGTTGAATGCGTCGGCGAGTGCATGTACCTGGTCGGGCGTGGGAATGAACCTCTCTGCCCGCTCGATCTCGGGGAGCCGAATGCCGATGCACGGGCTACGCCCGATTACCCGGTCACGTGTCGCCGCGTCGAACATGCCGAGCAGCACGTGGTACACGACTCGCAGCGAGGACGGCGCGAGCACCTTTGCCCGGTCCTTCACCCACGCCTGAATGTGCGACGGGCGTACTTGCGCGAGCTGCATCCGGCCAAGGATCGGCTCAACGTGCACGCGCAGCGTCATCTCGATGCGCGCCGCAGTCGCATCGCGGTGCAACTGGTGCTTGCGCCACTGCTCGCCATAGGCCGTCACGGTGACCTTGCCGGCGGCCGGGTCGACGTACTGGCCCCTGGAGACATCGGCCCGCGTGTTCACGTCGAACCGGTCCGCGTCGGCCCTGCGCTCGAACAGCTTCTGCTTGGGCTGGCCGGTGTCGTCGACGTATCGGACCCGCCAGCGCTTCCCCCGGCCGTGCCGCTTGGAGGGTAGCCGCTTGCCGTCCGAACCCCGCTTGCCCAGATACCACAGATCATCGACGGGCATTTCAGGCCGCCTGCCTCTCGAGGAGCCAGGTCCGTACGTCGGCCGGGTCGTAGCGCAGATGCCGACCCACGCGAGATGCGCGCGGGCCGACGCGACGGTGGCGCCATTGATACAGCGTGGCGACGGGCACGCCAAGGTAGGTCGATACCTCCTCAACGGTCCATAGCGGTTCGATTGCGCGCCTAGCCATTGATCTTGTACTCCTCACTGATCGTCTGAGTTGTTATGCGGCTGCCGGCGTTCTGCCAGCGGGGGTGGATCCGGTTTCGTGGGCGAGTTCCTCGCGGCCGGTGGTTCGTCGCTCTTTGGCCATGGCGGCGGCGGTGTTGGCGAGGAGGGCGTCTCCGGTGGTGTGCCAGCCGACTCCGGCGAAGGTGAGGGTGCCGACGATCAGGGTCGTGTCGTCGTTGACCCGGTCGGTGGGTGGTCCGCCGGCGGCGGGGTGTTCGTGGGCCTGGTCCTCGTGCCGCCGGTACGCGATGCGGGTGTCGCGCAGGAGTTGGAAGGTGACC